>JACCXV010000117.1 GCA_013696835.1 Gemmatimonadota bacterium
GGCGCGGGCGGCCGCCCGACGACGAGCCGGCTGACCGCCCCTGAGGCCGGCCGGCTCTCGGAGATTGGGGTGAGCGAGGGGACTCGAACCCCCGACCCCCAGGGCCACAACCTGGTGCTCTAACCGACTGAGCTACGCCCACCGCGAGGGCTCGGGATCCGGTCCGCTTCTGCGCTGGATTCGGTCGGGCCTCCCGTGCAGGGCTGTGTGGCGCCCCGCGGAGGACTCGAACCTCCGACCCACGGCTTAGAAGGCCGTCGCTCTATCCAGCTGAGCTAGCGGGGCGGACGAAACGCAATCGCCCAACCTAGCAGCGGCTCGGGGCCGGAGCAAGCCGCGACGGGCCATGCGCTTCTGAAGTGCCACTTGCCCCATTGGGCCGCCGGCGCTTGTTTTTGGTGCATGCGGATCCTGCTCGTCGAGGACGAGGCGTCCGTCCTGCTGGCACTGTCGCTCCTGCTCGAGCAGGAGGGCTATTCCGTGGTGACGGCTTCCAACGGCAGCGAGGCGCTCCAGGTCCTCGCTCACGAGCACGCCGACCTCGTCATCCTCGACCTGTGGATGCCGGTCATGAATGGCTGGGAGTTCCTGCAACGGCTGCGGGAACGCGAGAATCCTCTCCGTGACCTGCCCGTGATCGCCCTCTCCGCTGACGTCAACGCCGCCAGGCACGACCTGCCCGTTCAAATCTTCCTCAGCAAGCCCATGGACATCGAGCGACTGCTCGATTCCGTGAGATATTTCCTCCAGGCAGCCTGAGGCCCGCACCGTTTCGTAGCGCTCCGCTGAGGGACCGGCCTCAGACGTTTTTCACGCCATGCCTCAGGAGTCCCCAGGGGCTGAACGTAGCGCGCCGGGCGGGTGTCAGGCGGAAACGGAATGCAGGTCTCCGAGCCGGTTGGATTCGGCGGCAGCGACCGGCGCCCTCACGAGCGCCGCCGCAACCTCCGCCGGGCGGGTGATCGGCGACTGACAGGAGAAGTCCCGGCAGACGTAGAGCGCCGGCTCACCACTCACGAGTCCCTTGCCGCGCATGAGCGGGGGCACGTTGGAGTCGGCTCCCGGGCCTGCCTCCTCCGATCCTAGGCCGTGCGCGACCAGCCGGTTCGGCAGATATACAGCGGCCGCCTCCCTCCACAGGGCCTCGTGCCGCTCGTCGCCCGCGCCACCGACGAAAGCCAGCTCCACGGGGCCGTCGGCCAGGAAGTCGACGACCTCGATACTGCGGGCGAACGCCCTCGGATGGCGCTCGATGAGGGTCCCGTAGGCTGCGATCGCTGTTTCAGAGGCCGCACGGAACTCTTCCCGCCCGAGGTGGAACGCGAGTCGCCCCAGAACGGAAGCCGCGACTGCGTTCGCGCTGGGCGTGGCACCGTCCGTTCCTTCCCGGTGGCGCAGCAGCAGCTCCTCGTGATCCGCGGCCGTACTGTAGAAACCTCCCCCCGCGGGATCCGCGAAGTCCCGCAGCATGCGCTCGGCGAGCCGCAGCGCCTCGGCGAAGTGCACCGCCGAGCCACCGGCCTCGTACAGATCCAGCAGCCCCTCGGCCAGGTATGCGTAATCCTCTAGGTAGGCGTGCAGGTGGGAGCGCCCGGCGCGGTGCGTCCGGTAGAGCCCGCCATCCTGCCGAACGAGGGCGCCCCGCAGGAAACCGGCGGCACGCTCCGCGGCCTCCAGGAAGCGCCGGTCCCGCAGCACGCGGTGGCCCTCGGCGAGGGAGCCGATCATCAGCCCGTTCCAGGCAGTCAGGACCTTGTCGTCGAGCCCCGGCGGAACCCGGCGCAGGCGCGCGGCGTGGATCTTCGGGCGCGCGGCCTCGAGAGACGCTTGCAGCTCCTGCGGCGAGATCCCGAGGGTGCTTGCGACCTGCTCCACGGTGCGGGGAGTGTTGAGAATGCTCCTTCCCTCCCAATTGCCACTGGAAGTGACCTGGTAGTAGGCGCAGAACCGCCGCGCCTCCGCCGGATCGAGCACGGCCTCGACCTGTGCCGGCGTCCAGACATAGAAGCGTCCTTCCTCACCTTCCGAGTCGGCGTCCGTCGCCGAGTGAAAGGCTCCTTCGGCGGCGGTCATCTCGCGCAGGACGTAGTCGAGGATCTCAGCCGCGACGCGCCGCAGGAACGGGTCCTTTGTGACCTGCCATCCGGCGAGGTACGCGCGCGCCAGCAGGGCGTTGTCGTAGAGCATCTTCTCGAAGTGCGGAACCAGCCAGCGATCGTCCACCGAGTAGCGGCAGAAGCCGCCGCCCACCTGGTCGTACATCCCTCCGCGCGCCATCGCCGTGAGCGTCCGGTGCGCCATGTGGAGGGAGTTCGCGTCGCCCGTGCGGCGATGGTGCCGCAGCAGCAGCGAGAGCGCCGTGCTCGGCGGGAACTTGGGCGCGCCTCCAAAGCCACCGTGCGCGGCGTCGAAGTCTCGGGCCAGCTGACGCACGGCCACACCGAGCTGATCCACAGCGACGGCGTGGGGGGGAGCGGGTCGAATCTGAAGGTGGAGATGGTGACTCAGCTGGGCGGCCTGGGCGACGAGCTCGTCCCGCTTCTCGCTCCACAGCCGGGAGATGCGTGCGAGCAGCGTGCCGAACCCGGGTCTGCCGTAGCTGTCCGTCGGGGGAAAGTAGGTGCCGGCGAAGAACGGCTGCTGGTCGGGAGTGAGGAAGACGGTCATCGGCCACCCGCCCTGGCCGGCGTTCATCGCCTGCGTCGCCGCCATGTAGATCTCGTCGAGGTCGGGACGCTCCTCGCGGTCCACCTTGACGCAGACGAAGCTGGCGTTCATGCGCGCGGCGATCCCCTCGTCCTCGAAGGACTCGCGCTCCATGACGTGACACCAGTGGCACGCCGAGTAGCCGATGCTGAGCAGGATCGGCTTGTCCTCCCGGCGCGCGCGCTCGAGCGCGTCGGGTCCCCAGGGATACCAGTCTACGGGGTTATGCGCGTGCTGAAGGAGATACGGGCTGGTCTCGTGAACGAGGCGATTGGAGTGCTGCGGCGTTCCGATCCTAGATCTCCCTGCGTGCCGCCCGCTTTTTGGAGATCACCATGCACGTCTCGTGGATGGCGGGTCCGGCCTCCTCCCAGCTGCCGAACTCCATCGGCTGCTCGCCGAAGGCCTGAAAGCGCCAGCCCTGCCTTCCCGGCGCCGCGCTCAGGTTGAAGCGAACTCCCTTGTACTCGTACGGGCCGCCGCGCGCCGGCGGCTCGTCTCCCGACCAGAGCTTCTTGAAAGGGTCTTCCGCGGCCATGCACCCTCCTGGGTCTCGAGTCCCCCGGTGAGGACCGGTCCGGTCCCCTTCCCCGTTGCCGCCGGGAAGCTAACCCCCGCGAGCCCATTTGCACAGGCCGGCCCTCCCAGGGCCCCGGCGGATCCCGAGCACGAAGCCACCGGCGGCCGCATGGCTCACCGGTGGCTTCGACGATCGACTGCACGTGCCGAACTACACGTCGTTCACTACATGTCCTTTACTAGGCGTCCTGGAACTCGACGTCTGGGAACGACTCCCGTGCGACTGTGGCCGGTGCCTAGTCGCGCACGTCCAGCCCCTCCAGGTCGCCTGGAACGCGCACGCCGCCCTTCTTTATCACCGCCTTGAACGTGGCGCGACCCGTCGACGTGTTCACGGTGTAGATGGTGCCGTCCTCGCGGAGGGCATAGAGAGTGCCCGAGCTGTCGTGGAAACCCGCGCCCGAGTCGAACCCGGTACAGTTCTCCTGGTTCAGGCCCAGGCTGCCGATACGCGACAGACGACCGTCGGAGAGATTGACCCGGAAAAGCGAGCAGCTGATCCGGAAGTCGGTGGCGAATGCCCGTCCAGCGTTGTCGATGGCCAGCCCGTCGGCATACTCACTGTCGAAGCCAACGAACGTCGCCCTGCCGTTGGCCGGATTGATCTTGTAGAGGAAGCTGCGGGCCGTGGAGGCGGGCAACTCGTCGTCAGCCTGGAGGTCGTACACCGTCCCGGTCCCGCGATGGACGGCCG
>JACCXV010000162.1 GCA_013696835.1 Gemmatimonadota bacterium
CTCCCGGACGGAGGAGGTGCTGCGCGAGGAGCACCCCTGAGCCTGCTCGTCCCGCCCGGCTCCACGATCGGGCTCTTCGGCGGTGGGCAGCTCGGCCGCATGGTGGCCCTGGCAGCACGTCCGCTCGGCTACCGCGTCCACCTGCTCGACCCCGACCCCGACTGCGCCGCTCGTCCCGTTGCGGACCGCTGCCTCACGGCCGCGTTCGACGATGCCGCCGCCGCGGCGGAGCTGGCCCGTGGCTGCGACGTCGTCACGCTCGAGATCGAGAAGGTGTCGCAGGCGTCGCTCGAGGCCGCCGCGCGCCACGCCCCCGTCCGCCCGGGACCGGCGGTCCTGGCGGTCGTGCGAGACAAGCGGCGGCAGAAGGACTGGCTGGCGGGAAACGGCTTTCCGGTGGGTCCCTACCGCCACGCCGATTCGGTGCTTGAGCTGGAGCGGGCGGTGGGCGAGCTCGGGGGGCCGTGCTTCGCCAAGGCGGCGATGGGCGGCTATGACGGACGCGGCCAGCTTCTCGTTGCCCGCGCCGACCTGGCTGCCGCAGCCTGGCAGGAGCTCGGCGGCGGGCCGCTGCTCGTCGAGCGCGTGCTGGACCTGGAGCTCGAGCTCTCGGTGCTGGTCGCGCGCCGTCCGGGTGGCGAGAGCGCCGTCTACCCCATCCCGCTGAACCGCCACGAGCGACAGGTTCTCGCCTGGTCCGTGCTCCCGGGCCGGCTGCCGGAGGGCGTCTCACGGCAGGCGGAGGAGCTGGGGCGCGCGATCGCGGAGGCGCTGGGGGTCGAGGGGCTGCTGGCGGTCGAGCTCTTCCGCACGCGTGACGGGTGGCTGCTGGTGAACGAGCTGGCTCCCCGCCCGCACAACACCTTCCACGGCACGCTGGAAGCCTGCCTCACCAGCCAGTTCGAGCAGCTCGTCCGCGCCGTGTGCGACCTGCCGCTCGGGTCGGTGGAGGTCCTGCGTCCCACGGCCATCGTGAACGTGTTCGGGGACCTATGGTCCAGCGCGGGTGCGCCGGATTTCGCGGCTGCCCTGGAGATCCCCGGAGTGCGGCTGCACCTCTACGGCAAGGAGCCGCGGCCGGGGCGCAAGGTGGGGCATCTCGCGGCCGTCGCCGACTCCGCTGACGAGGCCGTCCGCCGGGTGCTGGAAGCCGCCGGGCGGCTGCGGCGGGATCCCGCCGAACCGCCTGCTCGCGAAGGCGCGCCGGGCTCGACAGGCTAGACGCCCACTCCCTCCAGCCGTGCGGCCGTCCGGGCGCGCTTCCGCGCGTTCTCGTCGAGCAGGATCTTCCGCAGCCGGATCGACTTGGGGGTGACCTCCACCATCTCGTCGTGATTGATGTACTCGAGCGCCTCCTCGAGGCTGAACTTGATCGCGGGTGTGATCTTGAGCGCCTTGTCGGCGCCCGACGCGCGCATGTTCGTGAGCTTCTTCGACTTCTGAACGTTGACGACGATGTCGTCCTCCTTCGGCGTCTCGCCCACGACCTGGCCCGTGTAGACGGGCTCGCCGGGATCCACGAAGAACCGGCCACGGTCCTGCAGGCCGTCCAGCGCGTAGCCCACGACGTCCCCCTCCGCCATCGACACGAGCGCGCCCATCTGCCGCTCGGGGACGGATCCCTTGAAGTGCTCGTACTCGAAGAAGCGGTGGTGCATCGTGGCCTCGCCCGAGGTGGCGAGCAGCATCCGGCTGCGCAGGCCGATGAGGCCGCGCGAGGGGATGCGGAACTCCATGTGCGTCTGGGCGCCGCGCGGCTCGAGGACCTGCAGCTCGCCGCGCCGCTGGCTGACCATCTCGATCACGCGACCCTGGTGCTCCTCCGGCACGTCCACCGCGAGGATCTCGATCGGCTCGCACTTCTTCCCGCCGATCTCCTTGTAGATCACCTTCGGCTGCCCGACCTGCATCTCGTAGCCCTCCCGCCGCATGCGCTCGATCAGGATCGACAGGTGCAGGATCCCGCGGCCCGATACGCGGAACGTGTCGGGGGAGTGCGTGGGCTCGACGCGCAGCGCCACGTCGCGCTCGAGCTCCTTCGCCAGGCGATCCGCCAGGTGCCGGCTCGTCACGAACTTCCCCTCCCGCCCGTAGAACGGCGACGTGTTGACGGTGAACGTCATCATCACCGTGGGCTCGTCGATGGCCAGCATGGGAAGCGGCTCGGGCGCTTCGGCGTCCGCGATCGTGTCGCCGATGTGCGCCTCCTCCACCCCCACGACCGCGCACAGGTCGCCGGCCGGGACGCGCTCGGCGGGCTCGCGCTCGAGGCCCTCGAACGTCAACAGCTGCCGGATCGTGGCGGAGGACCGGCTGCCGTCGCGCTTGAGGAGCGTGACGGGCCCGGGTGCCAGCGTGCCCCGGAAGACCCGGCCGATCGCGATGCGGCCGACGTACTCGGAATAGTCCAGGGTCGTGACCAGCATCTGGACCGGGCCTTCCGGAGAGGGAGGGGCGGGCACGTGCTCGAGGATCGTGTCCAGCAGGGGCGTCAGGTCCGTGCCCGCAGCTCCGCTCTCGAGCGTGGCCCAGCCCTCGCGGCCGGACGCGTACACCGTGGGGAAGTCCAGCTGCTCGTCGGCCGCCTCTAGCTCCACGAACAGGTCGAAGATCTCCTCGAGCACCTCGTCGGCGCGGGAGTCGTGGCGGTCCACCTTGTTGATGACCACGACGGGCTTCAGATGCAGCTCGAGGGCTTTCTGGAGCACGAAGCGCGTCTGCGGCATCGGTCCCTCGAAGGCGTCCACCAGCAACAGCACGCCGTCGGCCATCTTCAACACGCGCTCGACCTCACCCCCGAAGTCGGCGTGCCCGGGCGTGTCGATCAGGTTGATCTTCACGCCCGCGTATGGGATCGAGATGTTCTTCGACAGGATCGTGATGCCGCGCTCCCGCTCGAGCGGGTTGGAATCCAGGAAGCGCTCGGCCATGACCTGATTCGAGCGAAACAGGTGCCCCTGCTGGAGCAGCTGATCGACCAGGGTGGTCTTTCCGTGATCGACGTGCGCGATGATGGCGACATTGCGGATG
Organism: Gemmatimonadota bacterium; assembly: GCA_013696835.1. Lineage (GTDB taxonomy): Bacteria > Gemmatimonadota > Gemmatimonadetes > JACCXV01 > JACCXV01 > JACCXV01. The sequence goes on from JACCXV010000162.1 coordinate 3,031, forward strand.
TTCATCGGAGGCTCAGATCCATCCCCTCTTCCGGAAGTACCCCAGGAGGACTGCCGCAAACAGGACCATGGCCGCGCTCACGTACCAGACGCCGTTGGGGTCGCTCGCGAAGGGCAGCCGTTCGAAGTTCATGCCATACCAGCCCACCACGAGCGTCAACGGCAGGATGATCGTCGAGATCAGCGTGAGGGCCTTGACGATGTCGTTGGTGCGATTCGCGGTCTGGGTCAGGTAGATCTCCAGGATGCCGGACAGCAGGTCGCGGTAGGATTCGATCATCTCCATCGTGGCCACCACATGATCGTACACGTCCCGGAAGTAGATCACGAGGTTCTCGGGGACGAACTCGGAGTCGCGTCGGCTGAGCACGTTCAACAGCTCCCGCTGCGCCGCCGCGGCGCGGCGAAAGGAGACCAGATTTCGTTTCAGGCGGAAGATCTTCTCCAGGCAGGCGGCATCGGGCACTCCGAGGACCTTGTCCTCGATCTCGTCGATGGTGTCACCGATCTCGTCCAGCGTTGGCAGGAAGCGGTCGAGGATCGAGTCGAGGACGTAGTAGAGGATATCCGCCGGCTTGCGGATGCGATTGTCGCCCGTGACCCTCGCCACCACCTGGTCCACGGAGCGGCTGGGCCCGTCGTGGACCGTGACCAGGTAATTGCGTCCGAGAAAGAAGTCGATCTCGCGGACGGTCAGCTCTCTTTCGGCGGGGTCGAACGAGATCGAGTTCGCGATCAGGAACAGATGGTCGGCGAACGGATCGATCTTCGCGAGCTGGGGATGGTTCCGGCAATCCTCCACGGCGAGCTCGTGGAACCCGTACTCGGCCGCCAGCCGGTCCAGGTCCGGAGCCTCGGGCTGATCCAGGTCGATCCACGTGAGCCCCTGCATCTGCAGCACGATTCGGCTCCCTAGCGGCGGCGCGCCCGCTCCCGCCGCGTGCGCAGCCGGAGGGTGGGCGAGCGCCACGGCTGCGGTGCCTCCTGACGCATCCGCGTCGTCGACTTTGGCATCGGTTCGGTTCACGCTTCGACTCGGGGTCGCTGGGTAAGCCTGCTGGGCAAGCCTGTTGTCACGTGCCGGCGGGGGAACGTACCACACACCTCCTTGAAATCACAACTCGGCCCCAAGCGTTGCGGGGACTGCACATCCGCGATCGAGCGGAGCATCTTCGCCCCCCCACGGACGGCCTGGAAAGGCTTGACAAGGTCCGGGGGCCCGGATATGCTCCTGCCGCTTTTCCGGGCAGTATCGTGTTCGCGTATGGGTCGCTCGCCGGAACTCGATTGCGAACCGAGTTCCGGCTTTTTTCATTGAGGAGACGGGAGCGTATGCGCATCAAGGGGAAAGTGAAGTGGTTCAACGACCAGAAGGGCTACGGCTTCATCGAGCACGAGGGCGGCAAGGACGTCTTCGTGCACTTCTCCTCGATTCAGGGCGACGGCTTCAAGAGCCTTTCGGAGAACCAGGAAGTTGAGTTCGAGATCGCCGACGGCCCGAAGGGCCCCCAGGCGATCAACGTGATGAAAGCCTAGGCGCGGGATCCTGCTCTGAGCTCAGTCTGCCGCCCCCCGCCCCCTTGGGCGGGGGGCTTCTTGATGTCCGATCTCGAGTCAGCAGGGATGCCGAGGCGCCTATCTCCGGTCGCCGGCCCGCACTGATCCAGCCGCTTCCACACCTTACATTGTTTGGCCTCCGCCTCAGGACAGGCAAGATGCCCGCCCTTCGGTCAGCTTGGCCCAGGTGTTGCTTATCTTTGGTAGCGAGGGGCCCCCTGGGCGCCTGCAAGGCACATGACCCTATTGCCCTCGAGGCCGAGCGATGAGTCCCGGAACGGCTGAGAAGATCGGAACGTCCTGTGCGATGACGGCGATCATGCTGGCCTGGTTCCTCGGCCTGGACATCGCGGGCGTGGAACCGGGAATGTCGCTCCTGGGTTGGGCTGCGGTTGCCCCCTTCGTTCTCTACCCGCTGCTGACTCGCGTCGTGAACTCCGTCATGCGCAAGCTCGAAGGCCGCCAGCACTCGGCCGTCGCGGGCCGCAGCAACGCGCTCCTGAACTATCTGCGGGGGCAGACGGACACGTCCCTGCGGACGATCATGGACAGCTGCGACCGCATCAAGGCACATGCCGCCTCTTCGGACGCGGACTGGCGTCTGGCGCAGGAGGCGGCGACGATCCACTACGAGATCATGCGCCTGCAGGAGGTCATTTCGCGCGCGGCCCAGACGGCAGCCGAAGCCGCCGGCGCCGACCGCCCCGAAACGGACTCCGACGCCCAGGCACCCGGGCCGCGGCAGGATCGGCGTGCGATCACCGGCTACGTGCGCCGGGCATCCGGGCTTGCGAACTCCTCGAGAGGGGCTTAGACATGGACGCATGTCGCCTCGCCCCGGCCTGCCGCGCATCCGCATCCCCCACATCCCGTTCCGCCTGCGCATTCTCGTGGGCTGCATCGGGATCTTCGGCGGCTTCGCCCTGCTGGTCACGGCGTTCGCCACGCACAGCCTGCTGCTGACCTTCCTCGCCCTGGGAGGCATCGGGCAGGGCGTGGGCACCCTTCTGTTTCCCTATTCCGCCTATCATCCCTAAGCCCGCTCGCGAACGCAAAGCACGCTTTGATGCCCGGCCGCCCCGCCGGGTTTTTTCGTTCGCAACCGGGCCGCGGCGCGGCCCGATCGTGCCAGGGCTTTGGAGCGGAGAAGCATGGTATTGAGTAGCTTGTCCGCACGTTCAGCGGATCCCCATCCACAACCCCTGTAGCGGTATGCCCACACCCGCGGCCAAAGCGCGCACTATCGCGACGCTGGGATGGATCGTCCTGGCGCTCCTGCTGCCCGTTCCGTGGATCCTGGCCCGGTACGGCGGGGCAGCCGAGGACATGGGGCCAGGAATGGTGTCCATGTGGTCCGGCCTGGCGATCGTGGGCGCGGCCTTTCTGCTCTCCTGGGGCGCCGAGCTCGCGGAGCGGGACATCTCACAGAACCTCGCCCTCGTGGTGCTGGCCCTGCTGGCCATCCTCCCCGAATACGCCGTCGACCTCACGTTCGCCTGGATCGCCGGTACGGACCCGGAGTACGTCCAGTACACCGTGGCGAACATGACCGGAGCCAACCGCCTGCTGATCGGGCTCGGCTGGCCGCTCATCGTGCTGCTCTACGGCCTCAAGTTCCGCCGCCGTGAGATCCATCTCGACCAGCGCCAGGGGCTGGAGATCGCGTTCCTGCTGATGGCGACGATGTACTCGTTCCTGCTCCCGCTGAAGGGCTCGATCGCGCTCTACGACTCGGCCATCCTCTTCGCGCTGTTCGGGCTGTACGTCTACACCGCCTCCCAGGCCCAGAAGCAGGAGACGCACTTCGCGGGACCGGCCGGATCCCTCGACCGGCTGCTCGGCAACACCGCCCGCCGCGGGTGGGTGCTGGCGTCCTTCGCCTACGCCGCGTTCGCGATCTGGATCGCTGCGCATCCATTCGCCGACGGCCTCGTCGAGACCGGCAAGCGCTACGGCGTTCCCCCGTTCCTCCTGGTCCAGTGGCTCGCTCCGATCGCCTCCGAGTCGCCGGAGGCCGTGGTGGCGATCCTCTTCGCCATCCGCGCGAAGCCTTCCACGGCCATGGGCGCGCTGAGCTCCTCGGTGGTGAACCAGTGGACGCTGCTGGTCGGCGCGATCCCGCTCGTGTACAGCATCTCCCGCGGCGAGGCGAGCGCGATGCCGCTCGTTCCGCGCACCAGCGAGGAGCTGCTCCTCACCAGCGCGCAGTCGCTGTTCGCGGTGGCGCTGCTGGCCAACTTCCGGATCGACATCCGGGAAGCCGGGGTGCTGCTCGTGCTGTTCCTCGTCACCACCTTCTTCCCCTCCACGGAAGTGCGCGTGTTCTTCGCGTTCGCCTACATCGCCATGGCGGTGGTCCTCCTGCTTGCCAGGGGCGATCGCCGGCGTCAGCTGCAGTCGCTGCTGCTCTCCCGAGGGCGGAGCAGCGGGCTCCAGCCGCGGCCGCGCGACGTGCCGAGCAGCGTCGTACCCGCTGACCGGGGCTGACCCGACCCCGGAGGCCTGCCGTGGGCCCGCTCTCCCGCTTCGCGCCCGCCACCCGTTCCTGGTTCGAGTTCGCGTTCGCCGCACCGACTCCGGCGCAGGCCGGAGCCTGGGAGGCGATCGCCTGCGGCGAGGGCGTGCTCGTCGTCGCCCCGACGGGGTCCGGAAAGACCCTGGCGGCGTTCCTCTGGGCGATCGACCGCCTCACGAGCGCCCCCGTCGCGGAGGACATTGGCGCCGCGGGGGACGGGGGCCGTGGCGCTCGCGCCGGGGAGGGCGTACGCGTGCTGTACGTGTCTCCTCTCAAGGCACTCGCAGTCGATGTCGAGCGCAACCTTCGCTCCCCGCTGGCGGGGATCCGCGGAGCCGCGGCCCGCCTCGAGCTGCCGGTGCGCGACGTGCGCGTGGGATTGCGCACGGGCGACACGCCTCCCGAGGAGCGCCGCCGCTTCGCCTCCGAGCCGCCGGACATCCTGATCACCACGCCCGAGTCTCTCTTCCTGCTCGTCACGTCGCGCGCGCGCGAAGCTCTGCGGAGCGTCGACACGGTGATCGTGGACGAGGTGCATGCGGTGGCCGGCACCAAGCGCGGAAGCCATCTCGCGCTCACGCTCGAGCGGCTGGACGCGCTGCTCGAGCATCCCGCCCAGCGCATCGGCCTGTCGGCGACCGTGCGCCCGCTCGAGGAAGTGGCGCGCTTCCTCGGCGGGTCCTCCAGAGTGCGCGTGGTTGACGCGCGCGCCGAAAAGGCATTCGAGCTGTCGGTGGTGGTTCCCGTCGAGGACCTGGCGGGGCTCGGGCGCCCGACCGGTGAGATCGCGAGCGGCGCGACCTCCGGAGCGGAGGCCCGGAGCAGCATCTGGCCCCACGTGGACGAGCGACTTCTCGAGCTCGTCCGGCGGCATCGCAGCACGATCGTGTTCGCGAACTCGCGGCGGCTGGCCGAGCGGCTCTGCGCGCGGCTCAACGATCTCGCCGGCGAGGAGGTCGCGCGGGCGCACCACGGCTCCGTCAGCCGCGAGCAGCGCATGCGCATCGAGGAGGAGCTGAAGGCCGGGCGTCTGCCGGCGGTCGTTGCCACGAGCTCGCTGGAGCTTGGGATCGACATGGGGGCGGTGGACCTGGTCGTGCAGGTGGAGGCGCCGGAGTCCGTCGCATCCGGGCTGCAGCGCGTGGGACGCGCCGGGCACAGCGTCGGCGCCATCAGTCGCGGCGTGTTCCTCCCCAAGTACCGCGGCGATCTCCTTGAATGCGCCGTCGTGGTCGAGCGCATGCGCGCGGGGGCGATAGAGTCCCTGCGCTATCCGCGGAATCCACTCGACGTGCTGGCGCAGCACGTCGTGGCGATGGTGGCGATGGACGACTGGACGGTGGATGGCGTCGCCTCCCTCGTGCGCCGCGCCGCGCCCTTCGCCGACCTTCCACGCGGCGCGCTCGAGGGTGTGCTGGACATGCTCTCGGGTCGCTATCCCTCCGACCGCTTCGCCGAGCTCCGGCCGCGGGTCAACTGGGACCGCGCGACGGGCCGGCTGACGCCGCGCCCGAACGCGCAGCGGCTGGCGGTGACCTCCGGGGGCACGATCCCCGACCGAGGGCTGTTCGGCGTGTTCCTCGTCGGCGAGCGCGGCGCGCGCGTCGGCGAGCTGGACGAGGAGATGGTCTACGAGAGCCGCGTGGGCGACGTGTTCCTGCTGGGGTCGTCGAGCTGGCGCATCGAGCAGATCACGCACGAGCGGGTGCTCGTCTCGCCCGCCCCGGGGCTGCCAGGCAGGATGCCGTTCTGGCACGGCGACGCGCCCGGGCGGCCGGTGGAGCTGGGACGCGCCGTCGGGCAGTTCGTGCGCGAGGTCGCGGCGATGTCGAGCGGAAGCGGCCTGGAGCGGCTGCGGGCAGCCGGCCTCGACGAGTACGCGGCCGAGAACCTGTCGCGGTACCTGGGTGACCAGCGCGCGTCCACGGGGACGCTCCCGGACGACAGGACGATCGTGATCGAGCGCTTCAGGGACGAGCTCGGCGACTGGCGGGTGTGCGTCCACTCCTTCTTCGGCGCGCGCGTTCACGCACCGTGGTCCCAGGCCCTCCAGGCGCGGCTGGGAGAGCGGCTGGGCCTCGAGGTCCAGACGATGTACACGGACGACGGCATCGTGCTGCGGCTGCCGGAGGCGGACGAGGCCCCCGCAGCGGATGCGGTGCTCTTCGAGCCGGAGGAGATCGAGGACCTGGTTCTCGAGCAGGTGGGGTCCTCCGCGCTGTTCGCGAGCCGCTTCCGCGAATGCGCCGCGCGCGCGCTGCTGCTGCCGCGCCGGCGTCCGGGCTCGCGCACGCCTCTCTGGCAGCAGAGGCAGCGCAGCGCCGACCTCCTGCAGGTCGCCCGCGGCCATCCCTCGTTCCCGATCGTGCTGGAGACGGTCAGGGAGTGTCTCCAGGACGTCTTCGACGTGCCGGCCCTCGTCGAGCTCATGGCCGCCGTGCGGCGGCGCGAGGTGCGGGTCGTGGAGGTGGAGACGGCGGGCCCCTCGCCGTTCGCGAGCTCGCTCCAGTTCGGCTACGTGAGCGCCTTCCTCTACGAGGGCGATGCACCGCTCGCCGAGCGGCGCGCGCAGGCGCTCTCCCTCGACCGTTCGCTGCTCGCGGAGCTCATGGGTAGGGAGGAGCTGCGCGAGCTGATCGACTTCGATGCCCTGGCGCAGCTGGAGCTCGAGCTGCAGCTGCTGGCGGACGAGCGCAAGGTGCTGGACGCGGACGGCATGCACGACGCGCTTCGGGTCCTGGGCGACCTCTCGCTCGCGGAGGCCGAGGCTCGCGCCGCCGAACCCGGCGCGGTGGGTGAATGGCTGCGCATGCTCGCGGAGAGCCGCCGTGCGCTCTCCGTTCGCGTGCGCGGCGAGGAGCGGTGGATCGCGATCGAGGACGCCTCGCGGTTCCGCGACGGCCTGGGCGTCGCCCTGCCACCCGGAGTGCCGCTGGCGTTCCTCGAGCCAGTGGCGGATCCACTGGCGGAGCTGGTCGGCCGGTTCGCCCGCACCCACGGTCCGTTCGTGACGGCCGACGTGGCCGCGCGCCTGGGCCTGGCGAGCGGCGTGGTCGAGAAGGTGCTCCGCGGCCTGGAGCTGGAGGGCAGGACGATCGAGGGAGAGTTCCGCCCGGGGGGCAGCGGGCGGGAGTGGATCGAGGTCGAGGT
>JACCXV010000120.1 GCA_013696835.1 Gemmatimonadota bacterium
GCCGCGGAGGCAGGCGCGCGCGGCTCGGCACTGGCGGGTTGAACCTGCCGGCCGACCTCGCGCGGGGACGATCCCGTCCAGCGGTGCGCGAGGGAGGCCAGGAACGCGCCCACGACGAGGGCGAGCAGGCCCAGGCCGGCCGTCCACAGGCGCCCGGTGGAGCGAGGGCCGCGTCGGCGGCTCATTCCTTCGCGCCGGCGGTGTTCCAGGCCGCGACGCTGCGCGGGTGGAGCGGAAGTCCCCGGTCGAGCGCCCACGCCAGCTTGCGCCTCAGAGACTCGCGAAAGAGATCGGCCAGCGGCACGTCCCCGCGCATCCCCCGCTGCAGCATCGCGCGCTCCGCTTCGCCCAGGTGGGGGCGCAGGGGCTCGAGGACGTCGGCGACGAACAGGAGCTGTGTGAGGGGCGCAGGATGGGCCTCCGCCGTGGGATGGACGGCGATCGCGCGCAGAACGCCGGGATCGGTCACGCCGTAGTCGCGCAGCGCCAGGCTCGCTCCTGCAGCGGCGTGAAGCATGCCGCGGCGCTCCCCGACCGAGTCCGTTCCCGCGAGGCCGCGGAGCTCGGCCTCGGGAAGCTCCTTGGCGATGTCGTGAAGCAGTCCGGCAAGCAGGGCGCGCTCCCGTTCCGCCGTTCCCCATCCCAGCCCTGCCGCGAGCGCATGGGCCGTCTCCGCGACCGACAGCGTGTGTCGCCAGCGTCCCGGCGAGAGCCTGCCGCGCAACGGCGCGACGGCCTCGAGCCGCGTCGCCAGTCGCTCGGCGTTCTGCGCCTCCCCGGCCTCAGTCCGAGCCCTTGCGCACATATGGCTGGAGGATGGCCCCGCTGGCGATGGTGGTTCCGGCCACGAAGTTCCAGCCCTTCAGCTCCACGCCCGTTCCGATGTGGCTGGCAACGATGCGCGAGTAGGGCCCGATCACGCATTCGGCGCCGATCACCGACGGCCCCTCCACGATGACGCCCGGGTACAGGACGCTGTCCGGCCCGATCGAGACCTCCGCGTCAAGCAGGATCGTCTCCGGCTGCAGCATCGTGACGCCGCCTGCGAACACACGCTGGCGGATGCGCCGGCGCAGCACCGACTCGGCGTAGGCCAGTTGCTCCCGGTCGTTGATGCCGAGCACTTCCTGGGGGTCCTCGATCGTGAGCGCCTGCACGCCACCCGGAGCATCGCGCAGCAGGATGGGCAGATCGGTCAGGTAGTACTCGCCCTGGCGGTTCTCCCGCTCCAGGCGATCGAGAGCGGGAAGGGCATCCGCGGCGCGGAAGCAGTAGATGGAGGTGTTGACCTCGCGGATCCGCAGCTGCTCGGGGGTCGCGTCGCGGTGTTCAACGATGCCGGTCACCGCGCTGCCGCGTCGCACGATGCGACCGTAGCCCGTGGGGTCCTCGAGAACGGCGGTGAGGATCGTCGCAGCTGCGCCCCTCTCCCGGTGGTGCCGCAGCAGCATCCGCAGGCTCTCCTCGCGCAGCAGCGGCGTATCGCCCGCGGTCACCAGGAGGTCTCCGTCGAACTCGCCAAGCATGGGGCGGCACTGGAGCAGCGCGTGCCCGGTCCCCAGCGCCTGGTCCTGGTAGGCGAACTCGACCGTCTCCCGGCTGCCGGCCGCCCCGGCCGCCCCGGCACTCAACCCCGACACGGCGTCCTGAACGAGCTCACGCTGGTGCCCCACCACGACGACCGTGCGGGTCACGCCAAGTGCACGGAGCGGCCCGAGCACGTGCGCGATCACCGGCTTCCCGGCCAGCGGGTGCAGCACCTTCACCAGCCGCGAGCGCATGCGCTTCGACTGGCCGGCGGCAAGCACGACCGCAGCCACGGGCGGAGAACCCAGGCGCTCCGCCGTGGCGGTGGAAGCCTGCGGATGCTCGGTCACGAAGCACCTCCCACGTCCACGATCCGGTTGTCGATGAGCCGCGTGCGCCCGAGGCGGGCCGCCGCGAGGAGCGCGGTTGGCCCGTGCGCCAGGGAGCTCTCCGCAAGGTCTTCTGCACGCAGCACGGCCACGTAGTCGGGGTGCAGCGACGGCGTCTCGTCCAGCGCGCGCACGATCGCCTCGCGCACGCGCCCGGGTTCCCGCTGCCCGCTCAGGAGCGCTGCCTCCCCGACAAGCAGGGCGCGCTGAAGCGCCGGCGCGTCGGCCCGCTCGGCCGCGGTCAGGTACGCGTTTCGCGACGAGAGCGCCAGTCCGTCCGGCTCACGTACGGTGGCGCCAACGTCGATCCGCACCGGGACGTCCAGATCACGCACCATGTGCCGGACGAGCACAGCCTGTTGCAGATCCTTCTGACCGAACACCGCCACGTCGGGACGCACGACGTTGAGGAGCTTGGCCACGATCGTGAGCACGCCCCGGAAGTGGTCCGGGCGCACCGCTCCCTCGAGCCGCCCCCCGAGCGGGCCTGGATCCAGGCGCACGCCTCCCTCCGCGGGGAGGAACTCGGACGAGGGCGTGAACAGCACCGCCACACCCCACTCCTGCGCCAGGCGCGCGTCGCGTTGCGGGTCGCGGGGATAGGCCGCGAGGTCCTCGTCCGGGCCGAACTGCAGAGGGTTCACGAACACCGAGAGCACCACCGCAGGCGCGGCTTGGCGGGCGCGCTCAACGAGACTCGCGTGTCCCTCGTGCAGCCCCCCCATCGTGGGGACGAAGCTCACGCCCGCGCCCGCGCCACGGAGCTCGGCGAGCAGCCCGCGCACCTGCGCGACGGTGACGGCGCGCTTCACGGCGCCTCGTAGCTCTCGGCCTCCGACGGGAACGAACCGTCCTTCACGTCGCGCACATACGCGTGCACCGCCCGCCCCGCGTCCTGGCCGAGCTCCGCGTAACGCCGCACGAAGCGCGGGCGGAAGCGGCCGGTCAGCCCGAGCAGGTCGTAGAGCACGAGGATCTGCCCGTCGCACCCGGCCCCGGCCCCGATCCCGATCGCCGGGATCTCCAGCGTCTCGCTGATCGCCCGCGCGACGGGGGCGGGGACCTTCTCGAGGACGATCGCGAAACAGCCGGCATCCTGCAGAGCCTGGGCGTCGTCCCGCAGAGCCGTGGCCGCAGCCTCGTCCGCTCCCTGCAGGGGGTACCCTCCCAGCGCACGCACCGACTGCGGCAGCAGCCCCAGATGGCCCATGGTGGGAATGGAGCCGCGGACGAGGCGCCTGACCGTGCGTGCGAACGCTCGCCCGCCTTCGAGCTTGACGGCCGCGGCGCCCGTTTCCTTGAGGACGCGCCCAGCGTTCCACACGGCATCGCGCACGGAGGTCTGATACGTGAGGAACGGGAGGTCGACGACGACGAAGCTCTCCGGCGCGCCTCGCACCACCGCGCCACCATGGTAGATCATCTGCTCCAGGGTGACGGGGAGGGTCGTTCCGAAGCCCGCGAAGACCTGACCCACGCTGTCGCCCACGAGCAGGCCGTCGACGCCCGCCCGCCCGAGGATCTCGGCGAAGGCGGCGTCGTAGGCCGTGAGCCAGGCGCTCCGCTCGCCGCGCTGCTTCATGGCACGGAAATCGGCGGGCGCCGTGACGGGCCGGACGGACGCCGTCACGGGAGGAGATCCTCGGCGCCCAGGTCGGCCAGCATGTCGCGGAAGAACGGCCGCAGCGGCAGCGCGGAGTGAGGCACCTGCAGTCGCTCGTCGCAGATCACGAGCCCCTCGTACGCTAGGATGTCAACGTCGAGGGTGCGCGGGCCCCAGCGGACGGGTCCGCGCTGGCGTCCTCGCTCCCGTTCGGCTGAGAGGCAGCGGTCGAGCAGGTCCCACGGTGAGAGCGTGGTGCGAACGAGCACTACCTGATTCAGGAACTCGGGCTGGTCGGGGATTCCCTGCGGGGCGGTCAGGCGCGGCAGGCCGGCGGAGAGAACGTCGATACGGGGGTCCCGCCCGAGCGAAGCCCGGGCTGCGGCCAGGTGCTCGGCCCGGTCTCCGAGGTTGGACCCCAGGCTCAGCGCGGCGCGGCAGGCGCCGGGCTCGAGACCCGCGGAGCCCGTCAACGCACGACGACCATCTTGCGCAGCGCGCGCTCGGAGCCTGTCTCCAGCAGCACCGCGTACACCCCCGACGGCACCGCCCGCCCCTCGTCGTCCAGACCGTTCCAGATGCGCTCGTAGCGGCCGGGCGTCAGCTCCTCGTTCAGCACGCCGCGCACCACGCGGCCCCGCACGTCGAGCACGCGCAGCGACACGGCTCTGGGCGCGAAGGCGTCCAGGCCAGCCTCGGGGATGCCGAAGCCGATCGTCGCCGCCGGCCCGTCGGAACGCAGCGGATTCGGAAACGGCAGCGCGAGCTCGAGCGTCGAGGGGATCCCGCCGGGCGGAGGCTCGCGGCCAAGGATCTCGATCTGGTACGTGGAACGCGCGCGCGCCGCAGCGGAGCGCAGCTCGGCGCGGTTCCGTCCCGCCACGAAGGCGAAGGCCGCCTGAAACGAGTCGCCGGGCGCGAGCGTCTCCGGGCCGAGCCCCAGCACGTGCGCCAGGTCCTGCGGGTCGTCCACGCTCTCCCGGGGCACGCCTTCCGAGAGGAACTCGAACTTGTCGCTCTCGCGAATCTCGCTGCCACCCTCGCGCGCCTGGAAGTCCGCGAGCTCCACGATGCGGTACGAGAGCCCCCCGAGCGCCATCTGGTTGAGCGCCACGATTCCGAGGCTCGGAGTCCCGGCCGGCCCCTCCACCACTCCCAGCCGGAGCTCGGGCACGAGATCCATCGTCTCGCTCGGGTTGCCATCCTCGTCGAGGAAGTCCCAGTCCGCGAACAGCCCCGCGCGCAGGTTCGTCAGCTCGCCGGCCGAGCGGTTCGCGACGTCGTACGTCACGAGCACGAAATCGCGCCTTCCGTCCTCGTCGAAGGCGTAGCTGTGCTGCCGCACCGAGACGCCGATCTCGCCCGCGAAGTTGTAGGAGTCGTCGTAGGCGCCGACCACCTCCTGCGCCGCCACGGGCCCGGGCGTCAGGAACGAGAACGGAACGCCGGGCAGCACGTGGAAGTCGTTGACGGACTGGGCCACGTTCCCGTACGGCAGGTCGTCGGAGACCTGCTGCGGGCTGCGGCCGACGAGAAACGAGGCGTGGAAGAGGTAGTTCGTTTCGTCGTCAGCGGGAAAGTGAAAGCCGTCGCCCAGGAGCTCGTTGCTGCGCCCTTGATCGTCCGACACGCCGAGCCAGAAGCCGATCGCCCCGAAGTTCGTGAGCGTCACGCGGATCTCGTTCGCGTCGTGGGTGGCGAACTGGCCTTCGACGGGCTCCCCCACCACCAGCGTGAAGGGGATCGCCGGCCCGCCCGCTGCAGCGGGCAGCGAAAGCGCGAAGCGCAGGTCGAGCCCGGCAGGGACGTCGTCGGCGACGCGCACGCGGAAGGAAAGCTCGGCTTCCTCGCCGGCCGACAGCTCGGGCAGCTCCGCATCGGCATCCAGCACCTCGATCTCCGCCGAGGCGCTCGCCAGCCGCGCCGCGCCGGGCGCCACCGGCGACGAGGTGGGGTTCGTCACCCGCACGAGGATGACGTTCTCCCCCGGAAGCAGGAAGAAGCCCTCGGGCCCGGGGGCCCCCTGGGGCACCGGCTTGCCGGCTCCGGCTGCCTCCGGGCGCCCGAAACCGGTGAGACGCAGCACCGGCCCTCCCGCGGGCGTGGCGGACACAGCCGCCGCCCCGTCCACCAGTCCCGCCCCGAAGGTGTTGTCGGGTCCACCCTGCCCCAGGTCGCGTGCCGTGTCCGTGAGGATCCTGAGCACCGCCCCCGCGCCCAGCTGCGGGTTCTTCTGTCGCACTAGGGCCGCGAGGCCTCCGACGATCGGGGCCGAGAAGGAGGTACCGGAAATGAACTGCTCGCCGCCGGAGCGGTTCAGCGTGCGCACGTTCCGGCCCGGTGCCACGAGGTCGGGCTTGATGCGGTCCGGGTCGGCCCCTTCGCAGAGCGAGGGGCCGCGCCCGCTGAAGTCCGCGATGTCTCCCGAATCGTCGAGCGCCCCAACGGCGAAGGCGTTGAGCGAGCTCGCCGGAACCGTGATGTCGCCCGCGTCCGCCACGTCGAAGTTCCCCGCCGAGAAGACCACGACCGCCCCCGCGGCCGCGGCTGCGTCCACGGCATCGTCGAAGACCTCGTCGCAGAGCCCCGCATCCGTGGGGATGCCCAGCGAGTCGATCTCGGCGAGACCGAACGAGGCGTTGATCACGTCGGGGACGTCCGACACCGTGGCCGGGTCGCCATCCGGATCCGTCGCCCACTGCAGGCCCTTCAGGATCGTCGAGATGAAGGACTGGTTGTTCTCGAAAATGTTAGCGGCGATCCACTCCCCCTCGTACGCCACCCCGATGGAGCGCTCGCCGCCGACGAGCACGCCCATCGTGGCGGTGCCGTGACCGTTCGCACGGGACACGGGGTCGTCATCGACCGGGAACGTGGAGTTCAGGAACGGGTCGAACCAGGCCTGCTCGATCGGAGCGCGCAGGCCGCGCCACTTGGAGGCGAGCGCCGGGTGGTCGCCCTGCACGCCGGAGTCGAGGTTCGCGAGCAGCATCCCCTTCCCCGTGAAGCCCTGGTCCCACGCCTCGGGCACGCGTGCCGTCTCCAGCGCCGAGGATGGCTGGCCAGCCAGAGCGGGACCGGCGGCCGGCAGGATCTCGGCCGGCCTGTCCAGCGCCACGGCGCGGTCGAGATGGATGCGCTCCACGTCCGCCCGCTCTGCCAGCTCGCCCAGGAGCTCCGGCGTCACCTCCGCGCGCACGTAGTTCACGATCCACAGCGACTCGACGGCACGCGCCGATCCCTGCCGCTCGCGCTCCCGCAGGGCTGCCAGGATCTCCAGCTGCGAGCCCTGCGCCCGGGCGCGCAGCACCTCGACCGCCTGCGCGTGTCGCTCCCGTCGCGGCAACTGCGCCTCGGGCGGCGGCAGCCGCAGGCCCTGGACGGCTGGCGAGCCCCGGGGGGTGATCAGCACGGCGATGCGAGCGCCGGCCGCGATGGCAGCCGGATCCGTGAGGCGGCGGATCAGTCGCGGGTCCAGCTTGGCGGCCGCGGGCTCGCTCACACCGGGGGGAGCGCCGGCATTTGGTTCCTGCGCCAGGAGACCCCCGGCGCCGGTCATCGACAGGAGCACGAGGAGGAGGGCGGGTAGCGAGAACGCGGCCCGGAGGAGCGCCGGCGGCGGGAGCGGCTTCACAGCAGCTCCAGCTGGGTCTCCCGCAGACCCACGCGGGCGATCGTGTCGAGACTCTCCAGCGCGCGTTCGAGATCCATCTCGAGCACCATGATGGGCTTTTGCGGGAGGGCGGCCAGACGCCCGAACACGTCCTTGAAGTCCAGCATGCCGCGCCCGAGGGCCAGGTGCTCGTCCGAGAACCCGTCGGTATCGTTCAGATGCACCGAACGGAGCCGCGGGCTCACCGCCTCGAACCAGCGCGGCAGGCCAAGCGTGGAGTAGATGGCGGTGTGGGAGACATCCAGGCAGAAGCGCAGGCTATCGGACTCCACGGAGTCCGCCAGCTCCAGCAGCAGGTCGGGGGTCGGCTCGAACATGTTCTCCACGGTGAGGGTCAGTCCGGCTCCGTCTGCGAGGGTGGCCAGGCGGTTCCACAGCTCGAGCGAGAGACTGAGCCACCCCGGCAGAGTGCGGTCCGGGAGTAGGGGACTGAACCCCGTGTGGAAGGTGATGCCCGCCGCACCGAGGTCGAGCGCCACCTCGATCGCCTTCTCGAACGCGCGCCGGGTGTGCTTCCGGACCACCGTGTCGAGCGAGCCCGGATTCAGGTCGAAGATGGGCCCGTGCACGCTCACGCCGATGCCGCGCTCCGCCAGCGTCCCCCCCAGCTTGCGCACCCGCTGGCGCCCGCTCGTGTGCAGCAGCCATTCCGTGTCGTACAGCGTGATCTCGACGCCGAAACCCCGCTCCGACAGGAGGTCCAGATGCTTCGCGACCTCCGGGTACGGGAGGCTCAGGAAGTACGGTCGGGGCACGGGGTGGGGGGCTCGGGAGCGGGAGGACCGCGGCCGAATCTAGACGGCGCTTCCGGAGGTTGTCAAACCGGCGAGGCCCGATTCCGCACGTGCGAGCGCGACCCGCAGGTCGCGCAGGAGGCCGAGCCCGGCGGCAGGCCCGTCCGACTCGACGCAGGCGAGAAAGGCGCTGCCGACCACCACTCCGTCGGCGGTCGCGGCGGCTCGGCGAGCAGAGGCCGGATCGGCGATTCCGAATCCGACCGCGACCGGCAGAGGCGTGTGCCGCCGGACTTCGGCCATCTGCTGCTCGAGGCGGGCGTCGCCCGCCCCCGCACCGGTGACCCCCGTGCGTGCGATCAGGTAGACGAAGCCGGTAGCCGCGCGAGCGAGAACGGCCACCCGTGAGGGAGACGAGGTGGGTGCCACGAGCGTGACGTAGTCCAGGCCCTCGCCGCGAAAGGCCTCCCGGACCACCGGGTCCTCCTCGTGGGGCAGGTCGCAGACCAGCACGCCGTCCACTCCCGCGGCCGCGGCGTCGGCGGCGGTGCGCTCCACGCCGCGCCGCAGCAGCGGATTCACGTACGTGAACAGGAGGATCGGTGTGTCGTGTCGCCGCCGAAAGGCTGCGGCGAGCTCCAGCACGCCCTCCAGGTTCATCCCGCCGGCGAGCGCGCGGGCGGAGGCGCGTTGGATCGTCGGACCGTCGGCGACGGGATCGCTGAAGGGAACGCCGAGCTCGATCACGTCGGCGCCGGCCTCCGCCATCCCCTCCAGCAGCTCGAGGCTCGTGTGCCGGTCGGGAAAGCCTGCTGTGAGGAACGGCAGCAGCGCGGCGCGGCCCTCGGCCGAGGCCCTCGCGAACGCCGCCGGGATGCCGCTCGGCCTCACAGGAAGTAGTCGCCCACCGAGATGCCGTACTTCTCCGGATCCGTGACCTTGACGATCGTGCGCGCGTACTCGCCCGAGGCGGGGTCGCGCTCGGCGAGGTCCACGAGCCGCCCGTCCACGCTGCTCCCCCACGGGTCGGAGATCAGCTTGACCACGGGCCGGTGGATCTCCTCTCGATTCTCGTTCGGCGCGGCGACGACCCCCATCTCGAACGTGTCCAGGATGACCAGCGTTCCCACCGGGTAGATCCCCATCATGTTGATGAAGGCCTTCACGAGGATCGGGTCGAAGTGCTTCCCCTTGCGCATCTCGATGATCTTCAGCGTCTCGTGCGGCTGCATGGGCTCGGTCTTGTAGATGCGCGGGGTGGTGCCCGCGTCGAAGGCGTCGGCGATGGCGACGATCTTCGAGTAGATGTTGAGCTCGCGCGGGCGGCTCACCCGGGGGTACCCCGAAAGATCGATGTTCAGGTGATGCTCGAACGCCACCAGCATCTCGCGGATGGGAATCGCCCCCTCGCGGCGCATCTCCAGCAGCCGGCGCGCGCCCTTCCAGGTGTGGGACTTCATCGTCTCCCACTCGTCGGCCGAGAACTTGCCGGGCTTCTGCAGCACGTCTTCCGGGATCTCGACCTTCCCCAGGTCGTGGAAGAGGGCTGCCATCCCGAGCTCGTAGAGCTCCAGCTTCGACAGCCCTATGCGCTGGCCGAGCGCGACCGAGAAGATGCAGACGTTCACCACGTGCGTGAACGTGGGCTCGTCGTAGTCGCGCAGCGTGGAGAGGCCGACGAGCGAGAACTCCTCCTGGAGGATGTGGTCCACGATGCCCTGCACCACGCGACGGACGCGGCGCACGTTCATGACCTTCCCCGAGCGTGCCGACTCGAACAGCGAGCGCGTCACCTCGACCGAGCGGAAGTACGTCCGCTTGGCCTTCTCCTTCGTGTCGGGATCCTGCGCCGGCTCACCCTCCCCCGGCTCGGCGCCTTCCCGCTCCTCCTCCTCGGGCCCCAGCTCGACGTGGGGCAGGTGCAGGGGGGCGAGCGACTCGGCGAGACGGCTGTACTCGAAGTCCGGCCCCACTTCGACGTTCGCCAGCAGGAACACGAGGCTCCGCAGCTCAGTGGCGCTGATCCCCGCCGTGAGCTCGACCCGGCCCAGCTCCAGCCGCCGCAGGACCTTCAGCAGCTGGTGATAGGTCACGTAGACCTTGAGGTCCACGTTGATCCGCACGCCGTTCACGAAGAAGAAGTTGCGCGAGAGCCGGAGCGTGGCCGCACCCTCGATGCGCAGCAGATCGAGCACGAGCGCATGCAGCTTGTCGAGCTGCTTCACGAGGGTGTCGTTGTTCTCGTCGTAGATCTGCGCCGAGCGAAGCGCCACGTAGAGCTGTGTGACGATGCCGCGGCCGAGCGACTGGATGGGGGCCGTGTTCTGCAGCACGGGACGCGCCGCGTCGGGCGCCCGGGCCACCTGCGGCGTCATCGGGGGAGCCTCGCGAGCGCCTGCTCGCAGGCCTCCCGCACCTCCGGCTGGCCATCTCCAAGGTGCTCCTGGAGAAGGGCACGCGCCTCGGAACCCCCGATCTCCCCGAGGGCGGTGGCTGCACAGACCTTCAGGTCGCGTGCCTCCGCCTTGCGGAGCAGCGTTCGCCTGCCGAGCAGCGCCCGCAGCTCCGGCACCGCCTCCGCTCCCGCGAAGCGCCCCCAGGCCTCGAAGAACAGCTTCTTCTCGGTCAGATCCTTGTCGGCGAAGTCGCGCGCGCGAATCGCGCCCGCCACGGCCCGCAGCGCGGGCTTGTAGCGGAAGGAGATCAGGTTCCGCAGCGCGTAGTAGCGGACGAGCTTGTCCGGGTCGTCCACGGCCTGCACGAGCAGGTCCATGGCGCGGGCGCTGCGATACGTCTTGAGGGCGTTGATGGCCTCGATGCGCACCTCGGCGTCGCGTGAGCGCAGCGGCTCCACGAGCGCGTCCAGCGACTGGCGGCTCGCCGCCCGGCCGGACAGGAACACCGCGTTCTTGACGACGCCCGGATCCGGATGGCGGAAGAGCCGGTGCAGGGCCTCGGGGTCACGCGCCGCCGCGGCGGTGAGAGGCGCCAGGATCTCCTCGCGATGCGAGAGCCGCTTCAGGTCTCCGAGGCGTTCCACGGCGATCGAGTAGTTCGCCGCGACCGCGCGCTCCAGGTAGGCAGCCAGCGCCCCGTCCTCGACGTCCTCGGACTCGAGCATGCCGGCGACCGTGCCGAGGCTCTCGGGCGAGAGGATCGCGGCGGCGAGATCCTCCACGCGCGCGCGCTTCGAACGCGAGAGCCGCTCGTCGCCGCCGAGGTCCGCGAGCACGTCGAGGATGCTGACCACGGTGCCCAGGTTCCCGTTCCCGAAGAAGTAGCCGTGGAGCTCGCGCAGCGCCTCCAGCGGCTCCACGTCCTCCGAGTCGGGATCGAGCAGGACGAGCTCGCGCAGCAGCTCCAGGTACTCGAGCAGGAG
>JACCXV010000197.1 GCA_013696835.1 Gemmatimonadota bacterium
CGTCGAGGGCGTGGCCGCCGGCTTGCCGGGCGCCGCGGAATTCACTTCCCTGCCGTCGCGCCGTCCCGGCCCCGAAGGCGCCGCCCTCCTCGCACCCGGCAGCACGGGCCTGGCCACGGCCTCGGCGGGCGGGGATGCGGGTGGCTCGGCGGAATCCATCGGGGTGGCGCGGGAGCCGGCCGCGGGCCGCGGCGCGCTCCTGGCGAGCGCCCTGTTGCCCGGCGCGGGACACCTCATGCGCGGCCGCTTCGTCACCGGGCTGTGCCTCCTGCTCCTGTGGGGGATCGGACTGGCGACGCTTGTCCTCGTGCGCGGCGACCTCGCCGCCACGCTTCAGGGACCCGCACGGCTCGAGCGCTGGATCGCCGCGTCCGCGCTCGCCCTCTACCTGGCGGCCGTGTGGATCAAGGCGATACGTGACGCCGCGGGCGGCTTCGCGGAGCCCGCCCGCGGAGAGGGCGTCAGCCAGTGGACGATCGCGGCGCGCCGCTTCCGCCGGAACCGGCTGGCGCTCGCGGGTCTCGTCATCATGTCGTTCATCTACATGGCCACCCTGCTGGCGCCCTACCTCGCGCCGTACGATCCGAACGCGCAGGAGGACATCGTGCGCACCCGCTACCTCGAGCCCTCGCCCGCGCATCCGATGGGGACCGACAAGTTCGGGCGGGACATCCTTTCACGGGTGATCTACGGCGCGCGCATCAGCCTCAGCATCGGCTTCATCGCGGTCGCGATCTCCGTCACGCTGGGGTCGCTCGTGGGCGCGGTGAGCGGCTACTTCGGCGGCTGGGTCGACACCCTGCTGATGCGCCTCGTCGACCTGCTGCTCTCGTTTCCCCGCCTCGTGCTGCTGCTCGCTGTCATCGCGCTGTTCGAGCCCGGGATCTTCCTGATCATCGTCGTGCTCGGGCTCACCGGCTGGATGGACACCAGCCGCATCGTGCGCGGACAGTTCCTATCGCTGCGGGAGCAGGAGTTCGTCCTGGCCACGAAGGCGCTGGGCTTCAGCGACTGGCGCATCATCGCGCGGCACATGCTGCCGAACTCGATCGCTCCCATCCTGGTCGTGGCCACGCTCGGCATCGGCAACACCATCCTGTACGAGGCGTCCCTCTCGTTCCTCGGGCTCGGCGTGCAGCCGCCAACCGCCTCCTGGGGCAACATGGTGTCGACCGGCAAGGACGCGCTGATCAACGCATGGTGGATCGCAACCTTCCCGGGCCTGGCCATCGTGCTGACGGTGGTCTGCTTCAATCTCCTCGGGGACGCGGCCCGCGACGCCCTCGATCCCCGCCTGCGGAGCTGACGGCCTTCATGCAGCGGACCACGGAGGCGAATGGCGGGGGGCGCGCGGGGGACAGTGGTGCCGGTGCCCAGGAGGGCACGGGCAGGGGTGCGGGCGCGGACGGGAACGCGAGCCTGCTCGAGATCCGCGATCTCCGCACCCACTTCTTCACCGACGAGGGCGTGGCGCGCTCCGTGGACGGGGTGTCGTTCGCCATCCGCCCTCACGAGACGCTGGGTGTGGTGGGGGAGTCCGGTTGCGGGAAGTCGGTGACCGCCCTCTCGATCATGCGGCTGATCCAGCAGCCGCCCGGCCGCATCGTGTCCGGGGAGATCCTGTTCGAAGGGCGAGACCTGCTCGCGCTCGAGGAGCGGGAGATGCGGGGGATTCGGGGGAACGACATCTCGATGATCTTCCAGGAGCCGATGTCGTCCCTGAACCCCGTCTACACGGTGGGAGACCAGATCGGCGAGGCGATCGTGCTGCACCAGAGGGTGTCCCGCTCCCGGGGGAGGGCGGGTGCGATCGAGATGCTCCAGCGAGTCGGGATCGCCAGCCCCGCCACGCGCGTCGACGAGTACCCCCACCAGCTCTCGGGAGGGATGCGTCAGCGCGTGATGATCGCGATGGCGCTCTCCTGCAACCCCTCGCTGCTCATCGCCGACGAGCCCACGACGGCGCTGGACGTGACGATCCAGGCCCAGATCCTGGAGCTGCTGAACGGCCTCCAGCGAGACCTCGGCATGGCGGTCATGCTGATCACGCACGACCTGGGCGTGATCGCCGAGACCGCGCACCGGGTGGTCGTCATGTACGCCGGGATCGTGGTCGAGGAGTCGGATGTGGTGCCGCTCTTCGACGAGCCGAAGCACCCCTATACGCAGGGCCTGCTGGAGTCGGTGCCGAAGCTCACCGAGAAGAAGTCCCGCCTGGCGACGATCGCCGGAACGGTGCCGAGTCCCGTGGACCGGGCGCCCGGCTGCCCGTATGCGAACCGCTGCCCGTACGTGATGGAGATCTGCCGGATCGAGATGCCCCTCCTCGCCGAGCTCGCCGCCGGCCACAGCGTGCGCTGTCACCTCTACCCCGCCTCCACGGTCGGGGACGGAGCGCCGTACGCGCGGGGCAGGGCACACCCTCCCGGGCGGGCGGCATGATCGACATGGCACGGGGTGCGAGTCCCGGAGACGGCGCCAGCCCTGCCTCCCCGGAAGAGCTCGCGGGCGCTCCACACCGCGAGGGCGAGGTCGACGCCGCGCTGGCGCTCGGAGGCACCTCCGCCAGCCTTCTCGTGGTCCAGGATCTCGCCAAGCACTTTCCGATCCGCCGCGGGTTCTTCTCGCGCACCGTCGGCCACGTGCGCGCCGTGGACGGGATCTCCTTCGACATTCGCGAGGGCGAGACGCTGGGCCTCGTCGGGGAGTCGGGCTGCGGGAAGACGACCACGGGACGCTTGATCCTGCGGCTGCTGCCCGCGACGCGCGGCACGGTCCTGTTCCGGGACGAGGACGTGCTGTGCATGGAGGCGGGACGCCTGCGCGAGCTGCGCCGCGAGATGCAGATCGTGTTCCAAGACCCCTACGGCTCCCTGAACCCGCGCATCACCGTCGGCGGGATGCTCACGGAGGCACTGCGTGTGCATCGCATCGCCGAAGGGGCCGAGGCACAGGCCCAGGCGCGCCGGCTGCTCGAGATCGTGGGCCTCTCCGCGCGGCACGTCACGCGCTACCCCCACGAGTTCTCGGGGGGACAGCGGCAGCGGATCGGGATCGCCCGCGCGCTCTCGGTGAACCCGCGCTTCATCGTCTGCGACGAGGCGGTCTCGGCGCTCGACGTCTCCGTGCAAGCGCAGGTCATCAACCTGCTGCAGGACCTGCAGGAGGAGTTCGGCCTCACGTATCTGTTCATCGCCCACGACCTCTCCGTCGTGGAGCACATCTCCGACCGCGTCGCTGTCATGTATCTCGGACGGATCGTGGAGCTCGCGCAGGCCGACGCTCTCTACGCGCGCCCCCTTCACCCCTACACGCGTGCGCTCCTTTCCGCGGTGCCGATCCCCGACCCCAAGGTGCGCAAGGAGCGGATCGTGCTCCGCGGAGACGTCCCGAGCCCCGCCGACCCCCCCAGCGGCTGCCCCTTCCATCCGCGCTGTCCAATGGCCGTGTCCGAGTGCGCGCAGGTCGTGCCGGAGCTGCGCGACGTGGGCGCAGGGCACTGGGTGGCCTGCATCAGGGTGTGAGCCGCCGGACCGCCCTTCTCCTCCCGCTCGCGCTGGGCGCCGCGTGGTGCTGGATGCTGCAGACCGACGGAGCCGTCGGTGTGCCACCGGGCCTGCACGTACGCTCCGGCTTGGCCATCGCGCCCGGGCAGGCGCCCTCCGCCCCCGTCACCGCCGCCTTCTGCGCCCGTGTGGTAGCCGGCCTCGGAAGCGATGCCGGCGGCAGCGCGGAGGCGGCGGACTCCGCAGCGGCGGGAGCATTCACCGCGCCTTCGAAGCCGTGGCACGAGGTGGTGCTCAGCGCGCGCAGCGGGGGCGTGGAGACGGGGGCGCAGGCCGGCGCGCAACGCGGCGGCATGCCCGGCGTCGCATCCCTGCTTCTCGC
>JACCXV010000200.1 GCA_013696835.1 Gemmatimonadota bacterium
CCGAGAAGCAGCTCCGCCGCGGCGTCCATCGCAGCACGCGCGAGCTGGAGCACGCCATCTACCGCTACATCGATCACAACAATCGTGAGCCCAAGCCGTTCGTCTGGAGCAAGACCGCCGATGAGATCCTCGCCACCATCGGCCGCTTCTGTGAACGGACTTCAAACTCAGGACACTAGAACTGCACCTGCGCGCCCTCGCCGTTCCGCCACGAGGTAGGAACCGCACGAAACGTTTCGTAAGGCCAAGCCGGCGACAGCGAGCCTGTATCCGAGTCCGTGTCCGAGTGCGGGCACGAAGAGTCTTCGTATCGAGAGCCGGAATTCCGCCGCCCGTGCGGCTGAACACCTCGTCTGTACCGCGATCCGGTGAGGCGCGGGGCCAACCTGCGAGGGCCATTTCCGCTCCCAAAGCAGGTGCTCTACCGGGCTGAGCCACACCCCGACAAACGCAATGTCAATTCGGTTTAGCCTGCCACATCTCCTGTGATGCTTTCACTCCGGCCGCGGGTGCCCAGATGCCCGAGGCCGTCGGTGGGTGCGGCCTTGGCGGCCGGATCAGCTGACTCCCTGAAGTACATGCCGAGCTTCCGCAGAGCCTTGCCCCGATGGCTCACGCGGTTCTTCTCTTCCACCGACATCTCAGCAAAGGTGCGTCCCGATTCCGGATGGAGGAAGAGAGGGTCGTACCCGAACCCCGCGCTGCCGCGCCGCTCCTCGAGAATGCGGCCCTGCACGGCACCCGTGAACAGCAGGATCCTGCCGTCGCCTCTGTAGAGCGCGAGCACCGTGCGAAAGACCGCTGTCCTCCGCTCTTCGAGCAGCCCCTGCATCTCCTGGAGCAACAGGCGGCAGTTGTCCTCGTAGGAAGCTGCTTCTCCCGCGTAGCGGGCTGAACGCACGCCCGGACGCCCGTTCAGCGCTTCCACCTCGAGCCCCGTGTCATCCGCGAGAGAGGGAAGCCCCGTTGCCTCGTGGGCCGCGCGTGCCTTCAGGACCGCATTGTCCTCCAGCGTCGCTCCCGTTTCCTCGGGGAGCACCACGCCGGGAACGTCGGCGAGAGTGCGGATCACCAGTGGGACGCCGGCCAGCGCGTCGCGGATCTCGCATGCCTTGTGGGAATTCCCGGTAGCGACGAGAAGCGTCCCGGCCGGGCGCCAACGCCCCCCTTCCGGCGAGCCAGGTGCCTCTTGCCTCTCAGCCTGCTGCTTCACCGCCACCGTTGCGCGCGCGGCGGTCCGCCGGCAGCTGCGATCCGCGGATGGCGGCTTCCTTCTGCAGCGCGATCAGGTCCGTGATGCCGCGGGCCCCCAGCTCCAGGAAGGTCTCCAGCTCCTCCCTGCCGAATGGTTCGCCCTCGGCGGTGCCCTGGATCTCGACGAAGCGCCCGGACTCCGTCATCACGACGTTGAAGTCCACGCTGGCTGCCGCATCCTCGCCGTAGCAGAGGTCCAGCACCGGAAAGCGGCCCACCAGGCCGACGCTGACGGCTGCCACGAACTCGCGGATGGGTGAGCGCGGGATGAGCCGCCTGGCAAGCAGGTAGCTCACGGCCTGGTGCAGGGCCACCATCGCACCGGTGATCGAGGCGGTGCGCGTGCCGCCGTCCGCCTGCAGCACGTCGCAGTCGATCCAGATGGTCCGCTCGCCGAGCGCCTCGAGCTCGGTGACGGCGCGCAGGCTGCGCCCGATGAGGCGCTGGATCTCCTGCGTGCGGCCTCCCACCCTGCCACGCGTCGACTCGCGCGCGTTGCGCGTGCCCGTCGAGCGCGGGAGCATTCCGTACTCCGCCGTGACCCACCCTCCTCCCTTCCCCTTGCGGAAGAGCGGCACCCCCTCCTCAACCGACGCGGTGCAGATCACCTTCGTGTTCCCCATGCTGATGAGACACGAGCCCTCCGCGTGCAGGAGGTAGCCCGGCTCGAGCGTCGTGGCCCGGATCTGTGTTGGCAGCCGTCCGTCGTCGCGCGCCGTGGCGGGCAGGGGACGCTCGTGTCGCGGCGCGGGGATCCGGTGGCGGGACCTGGGGGGAGCCTGCATACGGCCAATATACCCTGCCGCTGCGGATCACGGGACGCGGCAAGGAACGGAAGGCCGGACCCACCGAGCGCGCCCAGAGTGCCGGGGCGCGTGGTGGTGGATGGCCGCCCGGGCAGAGGCACGGATTGCCCCCGAACAGAGGCACGGATTGCTGCCGGGCACGTGAAGGTGGTACACTCCGCCGGATGCCGCGCCCACCGAGCCCCCTGCTGCGCCCGATCCTGGGGGCGCTCGACCAGGTCCAGCAGTTCACGCTGCTGACGGTGCGCACCGTTGCCTCCGTCTTCCAGCGTCCCTACTACGTGCGCGACACCGTGGACCAGATGGACCACATCGGCTTCGGCAGCCTCGTGATCGTGTGCCTCACCGGAATCTTCACGGGCATGGTGCTCGCGCTGCAGTCCTCCGTCGAGCTCGCGCAGTTCGGCGCGACCGCGTACGTGGGGCGTCTGGTGAGCGCGTCGGCGGTGCGGGAGCTCGGACCCGTGCTCACCGGGCTCATGGTGGCGGGCCGCGTGGGGTCGGGAATCTCCGCCGAGCTGGGGTCCATGAAGGTATCGGAGCAGGTGGAAGCGCTCGAGGCGATGGGCACGGATCCTCTCAAGAAGCTCGTGAAACCGCGCTTCATCGCTTGCGTGCTCATGCTGCCGATCCTGACCGTGCTCACAGACTTCATCGCGATCGTCGGCGGGCAGCTGATCGCGACCTTGAGTCTGAACCAGCCGGCGACCCTCTACTGGAACTCCGCTTTCGCCACGCTTCTCCTGAGCGATATCTTCACCGGGCTCGCCAAGCCGATCGCATTCGGCGCGATCATCGCCCTGGTGGCCTGCTACAACGGACTGCGGACCGCCGGCGGCACCGCCGGAGTCGGGCGCGCCACCACGAACACCGTGGTCGCCTCTTCCATCCTGATCCTGGCGAGCGACTACCTGTTGACCGAGATCTTCATCTCCCTGTTCCCGACATGACGAGCGAGCGCTCGACCTTCCCCAATCCGAATCCACGTCCCGGAGGCTCGCAAGCCGGAGCGCAGGGGAACGAGCCGGC
>JACCXV010000206.1 GCA_013696835.1 Gemmatimonadota bacterium
GCCGGGCGCCTGGAAGGCGGCCTTGGCATGTATGGCGCGGACTGGAGCTCACCCGGCTTCGTCGCGGTGGAGCGCTACAACGCGGGCCAGGTGAGGGCCGCGACCGACGAGACCGATGGGGGCTCCACGCTGCGTGGCGCGGCGCACGCGCGCTACTCCGCTCCGCTGGGGTCTTCGGCGGCGCTCCAGGCCACCGGCTGGATTCAGGCCTCAACGTGGGAGCTGTTCCTGAACCTTCCGGGGCACGACGGCGGCGGCCAGACGCGCGAAGAGGACGAACGCGTGGGTGGCGGCGTCGAAGTCGAGCTGACGCGGCCCCTCGGATCCCAGGAAGTCACGTTCGGTCTGGCCGCGCGCGCGGACGACGCGAGCTACATGCTCGACGACAGCGAGGCCCGCCGCGTGATCGGTTCCGAGGTGGCCCTCGAGGGGCGTCAGCTCCTGGGCTCCGCCTACGGCAGGTGGCGCCGCACGGCGGGACGTATCGGGCTGGATTTCGGCGGGCGCGTCGACGCGCTGGATCGCTCCAGCCTCGATCGTCTGGACACGGAAGCTGCGCGCACATCCGCAGGCTCCGTCGTGCTGAGCCCGAAAGCCGGTGCACGCTATGCGGTGACCTCCGACGTCGCGCTGCTGACCTCGCTCAGCCGCGGTTTTCGCAACGCCGTGGGTGTGCTCGGCGATCCCGACCGCCCGCCCATCCTTGCATGGGCGGGCGAGGTGGGCGCCGATCTTCGGCGCGGGCCGGTGGAGGCCACCCTGGCGCTCTTCCGTCTCGACGTGTCGAACGAGCGTACGCTGGATCCGGTGACGCGCTCGATCTCGAGCGCCGGCGAGAGCGTGCGGCAGGGACTCGACGCGCGCGCGCGCCTGCAGCTGGCCCGCCGACTCTCCCTCCACGCGGCCGCCACGTGGAACGACGCGCGGCTCACCGGCCGTCCGGCGGACGCGCACGAGGAGCCGGGAGGAGGCGCAGCCGTGCCGGCAGGCGGGGGAGCGGAGGCCGGGGCGATCAAGAAGGTTCGGGGGAGCGTGCGGACCGCCCACGACGAGCCGGACCTCGGCGAACGCGTCCCCGGCGTCGCCCGCTACACCGGGTTCGTGGGGGCTGAAGCGATACCTACGGACGGGCTCGAGACCTCCGCCACGCTGCGCTTCACGGGCGCGTACGCCCCCATCGGGGAGCCGGACATCCGCACGCGAGCGCATGCGATCCTGGACCTGGCCGCCGGGCTGGAGTTGGGGCGGGGCGCGCGACTCGAGCTCGAGCTGCAGAACGCGCTCGGCGCGCGCTACCCCGAGCTGCGTGCATCGGGGTTCGTCACGCCCGGCGATCCGCGGACGCTGCGAGCCGCGCTGCGCCTGGAGACGCCAGGCACGTGAGAGGTGGCCGGCGCCGGAGAACCTGCTGCCCTCCGGCGTGAGCCCCCGCCCGCTCTCGGGGCTTGTGGCCCTGCTTCGGGCCCCGCAGAGTCACCAGCGTGTCTGCCCCAGCCGTCCTGCTATGACGAGCACGGCAGCCGAAACGGCGGTCAGCAGGATCACGAGGACCTGCGCCGCGTCGTCGTCGCCGGTGGAGACGGCGGTGTAGATGGCCAGCGGCATTGTGGTCGTGCGGCCGGGGATGTTGCCGGCTAGCATGAGCGTCGCCCCGAACTCGCCGAGCGCGCGTGCGAAGGCGAGGACGAGGCCGGCCAGGATCCCCTTGCGGGCTAGCGGCAGCGTGATGCGCCGCGCCACGTCCCACTCCGTGCTCCCGAGCGTACGGGCCGCCTCCTCGTAGTCGCGATCGACCGCGGAGATCGCGGCCTGCGCGGTCTTGACCATGAGCGGCAGCGCCATCACGGTCGCCGCGACGATGCAGGCGGCCCATGTGAACGTGACCGTCCACCCCGTCGCCTCGTGGAGCGGACCCCCCAGGAGCCCCCGCCGGCCGAGCAACAGGATGAGGTAGTAGCCCGTCACCGTCGGCGGCAGTACCAGCGGCAGCGTCACGGCGAGGTCCAGGGCTCCGCGCCCCGGAAAGCGCCTGCGGGCGAAGATCCACGCCAGCGCCGTCCCAAAGAGGCCCGCGAGCACCGTCGCCGCGCAGGCGACGAGGATGGAGAGGCGGAGCGGCTCGAGGATCTCCGGACTCAGGCGTCGTCCTCCGCGATCCCGCAGGGGGCAAGCGGGAAGCCATGCCTCTCGAGCGCCGCCTGCCCCCCGGCGCCGGCCACGAACTCCACGAACTCCCGAGCGAGAGCGCGGCGCCGCGAGCCGGCCACGACCGCGGCGGGGTAAGTGATGGCGCCGTGCAGGCGGCGATCCACCTCGAACGCGATCCGTACGTCCTCGCCTCCCGCCGCCGCGTCGGTGCGGTAGACGAAGCCAGCCTCGGTCTCGCCGCGCTTCACGTACTCGAGAGCCTGCCGCACGTTCTCCGCGAACACGTAGCGCTCATGCAGACGGCTCCACAGCCCCGCGGCCTCCAGCGCTTCCTTGGCGTACTGCCCCGCGGGCACGCTCTTGGGGGTGCCGATCGCGATCCGCTCGGCCGACTCTAGCTCCTCGAGGGTCGCGATCCCCGTCTCATCCACGCGAGTCACGACCACCAGACGGTTGCAGGCGACGTCGCGGCGCGTGCGGGCCTCGACCGCCCCACGCTGCTGGAGGAGGTCCATGTTGCGCGTCGCCGCGCTGAAGAACACGTCCACCGGGGCGCCGGCCTCGATCTGACGCTGCAGGTCACCGGAGGCGCCGAGATTGAGGTTCACGTGGACCCCCGGGCGCGCGCCCTCGAAGGCGGCCGCGATCTCCTCGAGCGCGTCCTTGAGGCTGATCGCTGCGGACACGGTGAGGTCTTGCGCCGCAACTTCGCGAGGCACAGGCAGGGAAGCGAGCGCAAGCACCAGCCCGAGCGCCAGAGAACGGATCGTGCGGAGCAGAAGGCTTGTCGTCACGAGTCGACCTTGTTGGAACGCCGGATCGGAATCCGTCAGTGCTGTGTCAGAAAGAGAGCTGCAGGCGCGTCAGGATGGCGTCCTCCGCGTCCTCCGACGCGCCACCGATGCGTACGGGGTCCGCGAAGTCCGTGTGCACGTAGTTGAGGCGGAAGACGACGTTCGGGTTCCAGTACCACGAGGCACCCAGCCAGAGCTGGCGGATCTCATCGGTCTGCCCGGCTGCGCGGGCGAAGACTTCCTCGGTGTCGAGCTCGAAGAGCTCGTAGCGTGCGGCGACTTCCACCGCGCCCCACGTGCCTTCGGTGGGTCGAAGTTCTCCAGCGGGCGCACCGTCCGCCATGCCGGCTTGACCTCTCCGGTGAGCAGGAAGGTGCCGCCAGCGTACCCGCCGCGGGTTTCGTACTGCTCGTCGACTCGGCCACCTCCTCGCTCGTCGCGAGGTACTCGCCCGAGAGCGAGAACGGGCCCCGAAACCACGCGACCTCCGCGCCCCTGCGTTGGCGGCTGCCCCGCACGGTGTCGGCAGGGAAGAACGTCGCGCTGCGAATCGGCGTCCGGCCGCGGACTCCAGGCTGCGGGCCCTGATCGCCGGTCGTGAACGTGCCACCCGCGTACAGGCCCTGAATGGGCTGGAGCACGACTCGGAACAGGAGCTCCTTGGCGTCGTTGTCGTCGGGCCGGTTCACGCGTGTGCCGTTGAAGGTCCCCAGCCAGTATTCGAGTCGCTCCTCCCCCAGTGTTCCGTGCAGTGCCGCCCCCATCTGCCGATCCGCGCGCGTCTCGTCGGAGACCGTCGCGCGCTCGATGAAGTCGATCCAGTGCGCGCTCGAGGCCCACTCGCGCCCGAATGGAACCTTGAACTGGCCGATCTGGACCTGCGCCTGCGGGAGGAGGCGCACGTTGAGATACGCGTCCTGGATGTCCGCGACGGCCGTGACCTCGGACGACGCGAACTCCACGAGATACCGGAAGTCGACGAAGCGGTACGCCGTCCCGGCGATGCCGACCCGTGCCCGGCGCAGCAGGAACGTTTCAGGCCCGCCCTCCAGCGAATACCGCGTGTCGGCGTTGAGGTAGCCGTCGAGCCGAAACTCCAGCTGAGGCTTCGGCTCGGGAGAGGCAGAGGGAGAGGGAGAGGGAGGTGTCTGCGCCCGTGTCCGCAGCGGGCCACTGCAGACCAGCAGGATCGCGCAGCCGAGGGCTGCGGGGAACGGGACGAGCCGAAGCGTGCGCATCAGTTGGCGTCCGCGACGGGAACGTGGAAAAGAGGCAGGCCTGCGCGCGTGAAGCCCCGGATGAGCTCGCGGGCTTCGTCCGAAAGGAGCCAGTCGGCGAAGATCGCCGCCCGCCGGCTGTCGGCCTCGGGATGCTTCCGCGGATTGACGACCATGACCGCGTAGAGATTCGCGAGCAGCGGATCGTCCTCGACGAGCACCGCCAGCTGGAGGTTGTCGTGGTGCGCCAGGTACGTGGCCCTGTCGGTAAGCGTGTACGCGTCACGGTCGCTGGCGTACCGCAGGGTAGTCGCCATTCCCGCCCGCACTTCGACACGCCCCGTCGGTGGCACGAGTGCAGCGGCCTTCCACAGGCTGAGCTCGCGCGCGTGCGTCCCCGAGCTGTCGCCGCGCGACGCGAAGGGAGCACTCGAGGAGGCGATCTTCTGAAAGGCCGAGAGAGCATCGAGTCCCCGCACGCGCGCGGGATCCGCGGGCGGCCCGACCACGACGAAGTCGCTGGCGGCGAAGACCCTGCGGTCCAGCCCGTCGCCCTCCCTCACGAAGGCCTCCTCCTTGACACGATCGTGCGTGATCACGACGTCGGCCTCGCCCTTCTGTGCGAGCCGGATGGCGATGCCCGTTCCCACCGCTACGACGCCCACGTCGAACCCGTGACGCACGCGAAACGCGGGGAGCAGCGTGTCGAGAAGCCCCGAGTCCTTGACGCTGGTGGTCGTCACCAGTCGCAATGGCGGTGCGTCCTGCTGTCGGCATCCGGGCGCGCCGAGCACGATCAGTGCGAGGGCCCCCAGCGCGGAGAGCTGCACCGGCCGCCCCCGCTTGTACGAGGGAGCTATACCATACAATACCATACACTCTCCTAAAAAAAGCCGCCTAGGGGCGGGGCACCGAGGCGAATTGTCGCGCTGCGCGAGAGAGGATCGAGGAGCGTCCGGCGGAGGTTGCCGGATGCGGGTACCCAAGCCATCGACGCGGAGTGCGCCAGCTCGACCGGAGGGCTAGCGCGGGGTCAGCTTCACCGACAGCGCCTTGAACAGCATCGTGACCTGCATGCCGGGGGCGAGCCCGAGATCCCGCACGGAGGCGGGGGTCACCATCGCACGCATGCCGAGGGTCCCGGCCACCAGGTCCACGTAGGCGATCTCGTCGAGCTCCACGAGCCGCCGAATGACCGAGGGCAGCGCGTTGCGAATGCTGGAGGAGCCGGGTGGAGGACCGAGGACGAGGGAGATCGAGTGCCCCCGCACGGAGACGAAGACCCGCGTGCGCGCGGGAAGCATCGACGAGGCGAACAGACGGTGCTTGCCGATCCGCACCGTGGCGAGGCCCTCCTCCTGGGCCTGCACCGTGCCCGGGTACACGTTCTCCATCCCGGCGAGGAGCGGGACCGTTTCCCCGTGGGAGACGATTCCGAAGTGCTGCATGAGGGCATCGTGGATCACGCGTGAGACGGAGCGCGTTCGGCGAGCCTCGCGCTCGAGGATCTCCGCGAGCTTGCGATCGTCGGCGTTCGCGTCCGGGTCGATGTAGGTCGAGAGCTGGCGGCGCATCGAGGGAAGGGCTGGATGCTCCTCTCGGTTGGCTAGACCCGGGCGTCGACGGGGCGGGCAGCGGGCTCCGAGCCGGCGAGCGTCCGCAGGGCGTGTCGCGCGGCACCCGCGAACACTTCGAGCTCGGCCGCCCCGTGCGCGCTCGAGGTGAACGCGGCCTCGAACTGCGAAGGGGGCAGGTAGACGCCCCCTTCCAGCATGGCTCGGAAGAAGAGCGCGTACCGCTCCGTGTCCGCACGCCGGGCGCTGGCGTAGTCGGTCACCGGTTCCGCCGTGAAGAAGGGGGTCAGCATCGTACCAGTCCGCTGCACCTGCAGCTGCACGCCGGCGGCCGTGGCTTCGTCTCGCAGAACCCTGGCGGCCCCCGACGCCCACGCCTCGGCCATCTCCCACGCGTGCTCTTCGGCGGCGACGTCGAGGGTCGCGATGCCCGCGGCCATGGCGAGGGGATTGCCGGAGAGCGTTCCCGCCTGATAGACCGGCCCGCATGGCGCGACCCGCTCCATCACGTCGCTCCGGCCTCCGTAGGCGGCGCACGGAAGCCCTCCCCCCACGACCTTGCCCACGCAGGTGAGGTCCGGGGTCACGCCGTAGAGCGCCTGCGCCCCGCGGGGGTGGACACGCCAGCCCGTCATCACCTCGTCGAAGACGAGCAGGGTCCCGTGCGCGCGCGTCAACTCACGCAGCGACTCCAGGAAGCCGGCGGCGGGTGGAACGAGCCCCATGTTTCCCGCCACAGGCTCGACGATCACCGCGGCGAAGCTCCCCGGGGCACGCCCGAGCAGGTCGGCCACCGCGGCCGCGTCGTTGTAGGGCGCCACCAGCGTGTCGGCGGCGGTCCCCGCCGGCACGCCCGGGGAGTCAGGGAGGCCGAGGGTGGCCACGCCCGATCCCGCCTGGACGAGCAGCGCATCGGCGTGTCCGTGGTAGCAGCCCGCGAACTTGAGGATCCGGTCGCGGCTGGTGAAGCCGCGCGCCATGCGCAGCGCGCTCATCGTGGCTTCGGTGCCGGAGCTCACGAAGCGCAGCAGCTCCATGCTCGGAAAGGCGCTGCGGACGCGCTCGGCAAGCTGCAACTCGGCCTCGCAGGTGACGCCGAAGCTCGTGCCGCGAGCCGCCGCGGCGGCTACCGCCGCGACCACTCGCGGGTGGGCGTGCCCGAGGAGGAGCGGGCCCCACGACAGGACGAGGTCGACGTAGCGGTTGCCGTCCACGTCGTGGAGCCAGGCGCCTTCGCCGCGATCCGCGAACAGGGGCGAGCCGCCCACGGCGCGGAAGGCGCGCACCGGGCTGTCCACCCCGCCCGGCAGGAGCCCCAGCGCGCGCTCGTGGAGGCGCGCCGAACGCGCGCGCGTCACGATGGGTGGAGGCGCCTTACCGAGCGGCATGGCCTGCGGGAGACGTTCCCCCGCCCGCGTGCTGAGTCCCCGCTGCGTGCGTTTCCACCGTCCCCAACTGCGTCGTCGCCACATGCTCCGCCGCCGCCTCCGCGGCGGCCTCACCGTCGCGCACGCAGTCCGGCACGCCCACCCCGCGGTAGGACGC
Source organism: Gemmatimonadota bacterium (assembly GCA_013696835.1). Taxonomy (GTDB): domain Bacteria; phylum Gemmatimonadota; class Gemmatimonadetes; order JACCXV01; family JACCXV01; genus JACCXV01. Next base: position 7,279 of record JACCXV010000206.1, read on the forward strand.
GCCGGCGAGGAAGAGCCCGGGCACCTCTCGCGCGCGGCGCTGGATGCGTTCCACATGCTCGACGTGGCCGACGGCGTAGCGCGGCAGTGCCCGCGTCCAGCGGTGGACGCGAACGAGCACGGGCGCGGCCCGGAAGCCGAGGATCGGGGAGAGGGCGCACAGCACGGCCTCGGCGCGGTTCCCGTCGAGGTCGTCATCGGGGTCCCCGTCCTGATCGAAGGCATCGGGACGGGCCACGAAGGCGCGCAGCAGGACGTGACCCGGCGGCGCGCGACAGGGAAACTTGGAGGACGACCACGAGCAGGCGAGGAGGGGGCCGGGTTCCTCCTCCGGCACGACGAAGCCGTGCCCCCGCAGGGGATGGCGCACGTCGCCGGCGCGGAATCCGAGCGCCACGGTGAAGCTGGAGCCCGCGCGAATGCCGGCCAGGAGCGATGAGAGGGGTGGGTCCAGCTCCGAAAGCAGCGCGCCGGCGGCGCAGGCCGGGGTGGCGACCACGAGCGCGTCGAAGCGCGCCGTCTCGTCCCGCTCGACGGTCGCCGATTCGAGGCCGAGCTCGAAGCTTCCGGAGCGGGTCCGCCGCACGCGGCGCACCCCGCAGAGAGGTCGCACCGATCCCTCGGGCAGGCTCTCCAGCAGGCGGTCCGCAAGCGAGCCGAGGCCGTGACGGAGGGAGAGGAACGCGGGGGGCGGGGGGCGCTCCTTCGTCGAGCGTGTCCCGCGCTCCTCGCGCCGCAGGCCCCGGATCAGGCTCCCGTGGCGCGCCTCGATCTCCGGAAGTCGCGGAAAGGTGGCGGACAGGCTGAGCGTGGCCGGATCGCCGCCGTAGATCCCCCGGACGAGCGGCTCCACCAGCCGGCGCGAGGCCTCCGCTCCGAGACGGCGGCGGAAGAAGCCCGCGAGGGACTCGTCCCCGGCGGCCGGCCGGCGGGGGAGCAGCGGCTCCAGCAGCAGGCGCGCCTTGCCACGGGCCGACAGCAGACTGGTTTGCAGGAGCGGTGCCAGGCGGGTCGGCACCAGGGACGTGAGACCCTCGGGCAGCTCATGCAGCCGGCCGCGGAACAGGATGAACGAGCCGCGGTTGGCGGCGTTGGTGGGGATCACCTCGTCCCCCAGCGCGAGCCGGTCGCAGAGCTCCCGTGCCCACGGCTTGCGCGCGAGCCAGGAGTCGGGCCCCGCCTCAAGGAGGAATCCGCCGACGTACTCCGTGCGGATCACGCCGCCGCAGGCGGGGCCCTTCTCGAACAGCGTGAACTGGATGCCCCGCTGCGCGAGCCGCCAAGCGGCCGCGAGGCCGGTGATGCCGCCGCCGATGACTGCCACCCTCGGCGCAGGCTTCTCCCCATCTCCCGGTCGTGCACCCCCCCTCGGGGGGGGCCGCCCGTCCCCCACCGCGCCTGCCTTCCCGCAGGTCACGCCGCTCACCGCCGGGTGCTCAACGAGCACGTGCCATGTCCGCGTGCGGCAGGCCGACGGCATGCACCGCGTCCACGACAGCGCGCACGTTCTCGGGGGGCGTCTCCGGGAGGATGCCGTGGCCGAGGTTGAAGACGTGCCCGCGGCGTCCGCCAGCCTGCTCGAGCACCGCGTGCGCGCGCGCTTCGGCCTCCTCCACGGGTCCCAGCAGTGCGACCGGGTCGAGGTTGCCCTGGAGCCGGGCATCGGGTCCGAGACGGGTCCACGCGTCGTCGAGCCGAACGCGCCAGTCGATCCCGAGAACGTCGGCGCCGGCCGAGTGCATGAGCTCGAGGAACCCCGCGGTGTTCGTGCCGAAGTGCAGCACCGGCGCGCCGCTTGCGCGCGCTTCCTCGATGGCGAGCCGGCTGTAGGGCAGGACGTGGCGCTCGTAGTCCGTCGGGCTGAGCGCGCCCACCCACGAGTCGAACATCTGCACGGCCGAGGCGCCGGCCTCGACCTGGGCCCTCAGGTACGCGCCGGTCACGGCTGCGAGCCGCGCCATCAGGTCGTGCCAGGCCGCCGGGTGCCGCAGGAGAAACGTCTTGGTGCGCGCGTGGTGGCGGGAGGGGCCTCCCTCGACTAGGTAGCTGGCGAGCGTGAACGGCGCTCCCGCGAACCCGATCAGCGGCAGGCCCTCGAGCCTTGCGGCGACGCGCTCCACGGTGCGCAGGACGTGGGCCAGGTCGCGTCGCGGGTCCACCTCGAGCAGGCGCGGCACGTCCGCGGGGGACCGCACCGGATTGTGGATCAGCGGGCCCTCGCCGGCCGCGAACTCGAGGCGCGCGCCCATCGGAACGAGTGGGAGCAGGATGTCGGCGAACACGATCGCCGCGTCCAGCTCGAAGAGCCGGAGCGGCTGGAGGGTCACCTCGGTGGCGAGCTCGGGATCCCCGCAGATGTCGAGCAGGCTGTGGCGGGCCCGGATCGCGCGGTACTCGGGCAGGTAGCGGCCGGCCTGACGCATGAGCCACACGGGGGTGCGATCGACCGCCTCTCCCCGGCAGGCGGCGAGGAAGCGCTCACCGCGCCGCAAGCCCGGCCGCCTCGGCCGCCGTCGCGACCCGCCGTGGGCCGATGAAGATGCCCTCGCCGCGCACCTCCACCGGGAACACTGCGACCGGCGTGGTCGCGGGAGGATCGAGCGGAACGCCGGTCCGGAGATCGAACCGCGCGTCGTGCCATGGGCAGGTGACGGCGCCATCGGCGACCTCGCCTTCGCTGAGAGGCCCGCGCGCGTGGCTGCAGCGGTCGGCGATCGCGTAGAGCGCTCCGTCCACGTGGAACAGCGCCACCGCCTCGGCGCCGACGTAGATCAGCTTGCGCGCGCCCGGTGGCACCTCCGCCATGCGCGCCACCTCGATCCAGCCGTCCTCCGACGCCGTCTCCGTGTCCCGCGCGGCCTGGCCGACACCCCCCAGGGCGTCGAGCGTCTCCCGCAGGTTGCATTGCACGCACGTGAACGTGGGCGTGTCCTTCAGCGTATAGGCCGATGCGGGGCTCTCGCGCAGCTCCAGCACCAGGTCCAGGAACTCCGCGGGGTCGTCCCCCTGGAACGCGACCACGAACTCCTGATCATCGAGCCCGTAGGAGTACGTGGTGTTCAGGCGGATCGAGGGGTACTTCCGTCCGACCCGGATGTGGTCGTCCATCATCGCCTGCCGCTCCGGCTTCGGGAGGGCATACCAGGCGCGTGTCTTTAGGAACGGATAGATGAACAGGTAGTTGCCCGCGCCGGGGTCGATCAGGGTCCGGTCCCCGAGCTCGTCGCCGATGTCGTAGATCGAGCGCCGCGTCATCGAGAGGTAGCTGTAGGGGAGCGTGAGATACGGTCCCAGCGGGGTGGACAGCACGGCGGTGGCGAACTCCTGCAGCGTCTCTAGCCGTTGCGCGACCTGCCAGAGCAGGAAATCGCAGTCGCCGCGCGTGCCGACGAGGCTGTAGGAGCGCAGCAGCATCCGTCCCGAGAACCCGCGCACGGTGTTCAGGAACGCCGTCTTGGCTCGCTCGCGGTCCTCCGCGGGAGTGCCGCGCCACCAGGGCTGGATGCGGTAGAACGCGAAGCGCACGAGCTGCCGCCGCTCCGGCGGACAGCTGCCGCCAACACCGGCATCCTGGCCGCGCGCCGCGCTCGCGGCCGCCTGGCCCTGCTCCCCCCTTGCGGCCGCCTCCCGGTCGGTGGAACCGGGTCCGCCGTTGCCGGCCCTCAGGCGCTCGTCGTCAACCATCCCGCCGCCTCCCGTGCGTGATAGGTCAGGATGAAGTCCGCGCCCGCGCGGCGGATCGCGCCGAGCGTCTCCAGCACCGTCGCCCGCTCGTCGATCCACCCGCGCTCCGCGGCGGCCTTCACCATCGCGTACTCTCCGCTCACGCTGTAGGCCGCGAGCGGCGCGTCGCAGCGCTCGCGAACGGCGCGGAGCACGTCCAGGCAGGCGAGCGCGGGCTTGACCATGAGTGCGTCGGCGCCCTCGGCGAGGTCCTGCTCGGCTTCCCTCAGCGCCTCGCGCGCGTTGGCCGGGTCCATCTGGTGCGCGCGGCGGTCGCCGCGCACGGGCGCCGATCCGGCAGCCTCCCGGAAGGGTCCGTAGAAGGCCGACGCGTACTTCACGGCGTAGGAAAGGATCGCCACGTCGCCGAAGCCCGCCTCGTCGAGGGCCTCCCGGATGGCCGCGACCTGGCCGTCGGCCATCGCGGAGGGCGCGACCACGTCGGCACCCGCCTCCGCCAGCGAGACGGCGGTGTGCGCCAGCGCCTCGAGCGTCTCTTCGCGCGCGGACGCGCCGTCGCGCAGGATCCGGCAGTGGCCGTGATCGGTGTATTCGCAGAGACAGACGTCCGCGATCAGCGCGACCTCGGGCACCGCGTCACGAATGTTCCGAAGGGCGTTCTGGACGACACCGTCCTCCGACCACGCGCCGGTGGCGTGGGCGTCCTTGCGGGCCGGGATCCCGAAGAGGATCAGCGCCGGCACGCCCGCAGCGGCGATGGCCTCCGCCGCCGCCGCCCAGCCGGTCGCACCCAACCGGTCGATGCCTGGCATCGCGGCTATCGGTGAGCGGGCAGCGGACTGCTCGGCCACGAACATCGGCTGGACCAGGTCGCCCCCGCGCACCGAGGTCTCCCTCGCCAGGGAGCGCAGAGCCGGCGTGCGTCGAAAGCGGTCGAGGCGCTCCCCCGCCGGGGCGGCCGCGCGCGCCCCGAGGGGTCCGGGCTGGGTGGTCATCCGCCGCCGCCTTCGGTGGCTCTGTCGGAGAAGTGCCGCGCCACAGCCTCCACCAGTCCGTTCAGCGTATAGCTCTCTGCGACAGCATCCACCCGCAGCCCCGCCTGCCCGGCGGCACGGGCCGTGACGGGCCCGATGCAGATCACGGCCGCCCGCGCCGGCACCGCGCCCGCAGAGCGCAGGAACCCGCGCACGGTCGAGGGGCTGGTGAACGTCACGGCATCCACGTCGCCGGGCGCCTCTCGGAACCGCGCCTCGACGGTGCGGTACGCGGCGACGTCGTGAACCACCGCTCCTCGTGCCGCCAGGAGCTCGCGCAGGGCCGCGCGCGCGATGTCGGCGCGCAGCAACAGCACGCGCGCACCCGGCGCGCACGGAAGGCCGCGCGCGAGCGCTTCCGCTACGTACTCGGCAGGGACGTAGTCTGGCCGCGCGCCGCGCCGCTCGAGCGCGGCCGCCGTTCCGGGTCCGATGGCGGCGATGCGCGGCTGCCCGGGGCGGCGGCCATCCTCCCCGTCTTCCAAAAGGTCGAGTGCCTGCGGGCCGAGCGCGTCGAGCCGTCGCCAGACGTGGCGCACCCCGTTCACGCTCGTGAACACCACCCAATCATACGTGGCGAGCGCGTCGAGTGCCCTGTCCAGGAGTGCGGGATCCTCGTGCGGCCGGACCTCGATGGCGGCGCGGAGAACTGGCTCCCCTCCCAGCGCCCGCACGGCAGCGGCGAGCTCCTCCGCCTGGGCGGAGGCCCGCGTCACGAGGATGCGCCGGCCTTCCAGGGGGCGTGCGGGACGTCCCGTCATCCCGTCGCTTCCCCTCCACCTCCGCGCGCAGCGTTTCCCACCTCGCGCGCGAGCCGGGATCCCAGCTCCTCGGGCCGCGCGGGGTCGCCCGTTCCGGACACCCGCCGGAGGTTGGTCCCGTCCTCGGCGGCGGCCAGCGCGCGCATCTCGAGCCTCCGTGCGTGCACTTCCGCCAGCGCGGCGACTGGTGCCGAGCACCCGGCCCCGAGGTCTGCCAGGAACGCGCGTTCGGCTGTCACGGCCGACCAGGTGTCGATGTCGTGCAGGGGCTCCAGAAGCGTCGCGGCGCTCCCGTCGCTGGCGCGCCGCTGAACCGCGATCGCGCCCTGGCCGGGTGCCGGC
>JACCXV010000224.1 GCA_013696835.1 Gemmatimonadota bacterium
CGAATATGGAGATTCCACCCTGATACCATGCCTGCACCATCACGTCGCGTCCCGGGATCGGGATCAGCGATCCGTTGTGCGCCACGCAATTCTCCTGGGGCGTCTGGACCGCCGGCAGCTTGTAGTAGCTCTCGAACGTCAGCTCGTTGCCCGCCAGAGTGAAGATCGCGTTGGCCCCCCACTCCTCCGGGTCCGTGGCGCGGCACTTGGGCTGACCGCCACCGCCCCACTCGTCGGAGAACAGCAGCTTGGTTCCATCGTTGTTGAAAGTCGCGGAGTGCCAGTAGGAGAAATTGGAGTCGGCCACGGCGGCAACTCGCTTCGGATTGGCCGGCTCGCTGATATCGAGCAGCAGACCGTAGCCACCGCACGCCCCGCCGGCCCGACCTATGGCCGGGTAGACGGTTATGTCGTGGCACTGGCTGGGACCGGCTTGACCGTCGTCGCCGATCATCCGGGCGATCATGGCGGGAAGTTCGCCCCGGAGCGCGGCGCTGTCGGCAGCGGTCGGGGCGCCGGTGCCGCCTCGCTCCTCGACGATGCTCTTCAGCATCGGATCGATGAATTCCGGTGGCAGGACCTGCTCCTGCCCCTCGATCGTCACGATGAAGCCCCCTGTCTCACGCGCCGCGGCGACAGCCGCCTCGCGTTCGGCGATGTCCAGCTCCGTCTCGCCGTGGGTGGGCGGAGCCTCGAGGTCGTCGAAGATCCGGGGCGAGGACACGATCGTCGCCTGCTCGGGATGGGCCAGCGGAACCTTGACGACCTCGATCCGAAAGAGGGAGCTGTTGGGGTCCTCGGCGGGCAGGACACTCGAGCACCCCGGGAGCTCACTCGACGAGCGCACGTTGCCCGAGCCCGAAATGTACACGTAGACATTTTCATCGTCGTTCGGATCGACAAGGAGCGTATGTGTGTGGGAACCCCGGCACGTCTGCACATTCCCGACGTTGATGGGGTTGTCGATGTCGCTGATGTCGAAGATGCGGAGCCCACGCAGCCGGTCGCTGCTGACGGTATCGGGTACGCCCTGGCCGCCGCAGTCGATGCGCGCGCCCAGGTCCTCCCCCGAGGCGAAGAGCAGGTTCCGATAGACCGAAACGTCGCTCTGCGAGGCCGGACAGAAATATCCCTTTCGCAACCTGGGCGTGGCTGGATTCGAGATGTCCCAGACCTGGAACCCGTTGTAATTGCCCTGTATCGCATAGTCGCCCAGGAACGCGAGATCGGAGTTCGTGACCCCGACGAACGGCTCGGGCGCCGGCGTGGAGGACAGGAGCTGCAGATTCCAGACCGCCTGCTCGGCGTCGACCGTGCCCGCGCGAAGCCCAACGCGCGGATCGGAATCCGCCGTCGCCCCCGACCTCGCCCGGGTCGACCCCGCCGACGCAGATGTCTGTCTCGATGGCGAAGATGCGCAGGAGGCCAGCATGACCAGCGCGATCGCGAGCCCGACCGAGCGGACCGTCACGGGAATGCTGCGCATGAGCAATTCCTTTGAAATGAGGAAAGGGCGAATCGCGGACAACTCGATCATGGCGAGCTCACATTCTCGAACAACATCTTGCGGAGCATCGACTGCATGCGCGCGATCTCGCTGGCCTGGTCGGCGCCGATGTCGGAGGCAAGCTTGAAGACGACCTCCCCCCGCCCAGCCGCGTAGGTGCTGAACAGCTCGTTCACCATGGTGAGCGCTCCCTGGTGGTGCTGGATCATGTAGGTAAGGAACAGGCGGTCGAACGTGGCGCCGCGGGCCGCGTCCAGCTCCTCGAGCTGCTCCTCGGAGAGCATCCCTGGCATGTGGATCGGGTGGCCGCCGCCGTGCATTGGTTGGCCCTCGCCGTGCATCGCCATGTCCACACTCGCGGGCACGGGCTCCGGTACGGATTCGTTCCGATCGCGGAGCCAGCGCCGCATCAACGCAATCTCGTCGTTCTGACCGTTGATGATTCGCTCCGCCAGGACCCGTACCGATGCATTCGCGCCACGCGTGGGGGCCATGCGGGCCATCACGAGCGCCTGGGCATGATGTCGGATCATGCCCTTCATGAATTCCACGTCGGCAGGCGTGTAGGAGTGACGCACGCTGTCGGCCCGGGCCGCTGGATCGGGCGCGGAGCCGCGCGACCCGGGCATCGTACCCGCTGACGCTCCGCCGGAGCTACAGGCCGCCGCGGCGGCAACCGCGCCGACGCCGAAGAGTATCAGGGCCCGGATCCGCATACGCGCTTCCTTTCGTGGCTCCCGACGAAGGAGCGGCAGGAGCCTCGGCTGTCGCCCCTCCTGATAATGGTCGCCCTCGGGGATGCTACGAGGCCACGAGCCGTTGGAAGCGGGGGTTGGAGCGAAGGGGATCGAAGTTGGGATCGATTTGGAGCCACCCCGGGGACAGGTAGTACGGGATCTCGAGCAGGGGCTCGAGCTGATCGAGTGCCTTCTCCGGCTCACCCACGAGAATGTAGATGCGTGCGAGTTGGTGCTGGAAGTACGCGCCGTTATACGAGTCCGCCGAGATCCCGCCCGCCGCCTTCCACGTGCCCAAGGTGCACGCCGCTGCGGATCTCGAGTCCCATCTCTCGCACCGCGCTCGCCGCCGCGGTGGCGCAAGCGATCGCCATGGCCGGGTCGTCGAACGTGGCGAGGAAGGAGTCGCCAGCGGTGTTGGCCTCGCGGCCGCCGAAGTTCCGGATCTCGCGCCGCAAGGCCGCGTGATGCCGCTGACGCAGCTCGCTCCAGGCTTCGTCGCGCAACTCCGCAGCTCGCTCGGTGGAGCCGACGATGTCCGTGACCAGCACGGTCGCAAGGTGGGGCTGTCAGGGCGCGTGTTTCCGGCAGGGGTAGGGCACGCACACGCCAAGTTGGCGTGGGCTATCCGGTGGAACATGGACCGGCCCACAGGCTGACGGAAGAGAGAGTCGGGGGACCCAAGAGAGAGCTTGGAGCCCGGCTGACTGGCCAGCCCCTGAACGAAGAAGCGGCGGG
>JACCXV010000226.1 GCA_013696835.1 Gemmatimonadota bacterium
GTCCCGCTCCACGTCGTCCCGCCGCCGCACCCGCGTGTCCGCGAACTCCTGGACCAGACCCGCGCCGAGGCTGAAGAGCAGCCCCGCCGCCACGGCAAGGGCGAGGTTCAGCTTCACGTTCGGGGACGAGGGCGACGTCGGCAGCATCGCGGGGTCGATGATGGACAGGTCCGCGAGCTCCACCGCCTCGGCGATCTCGGACTCGCGCAGGCGCTGCTGCAGCGTGGTGTAGAGCTGGCTCAGCAGATCGGTCTTGCGCTGCAGGCGAGCCACCTCGGTGGTCTTCTCGGGCACGGCCCCCAGGCGCCCCCGCGAGCGGCCGAGCGTTCCCTCGATGGAGCCGATCTGGGCGGCGAGGGAGGACTCGTAGTTGCGCGCGACGCTGCCCAGCTGTCCCTCGAGCTCGGTGATCCGCTGCCGGATCGCGACGACATCGGGGTTGTCATCCGTGCGCCGCTTCGAGAGCTCGTGCAGCTGGTTCTCGTAGTTGACGAGGTTGTGCAGGATGTCCCCAACCATGGGGTTCCCGAGGAAGGTCGGATAGGACGCCAGCCCACGGTACTGCGCCGTGCCGCCGCCCGCGCGGCGCGCCTCCACCATCAGGCCGGCGAGCGCCACGCGCTCCGCCTCCAGCTGGTCGCGCTTGCTCTGCAGCATCGCGAACTGGGCGATCTCCTGCGTGCCCTGCACGTCAGGCGCGATCGCCTGGTGCGCCTCCTGGTAGCGCTGCAGCTCCTCCTCGGCTTCCACCAGCTGTCCCTTGACGCTTTCGCTCTGCTGGCGCAGGAACTTGGCGGCGTTCACCGCGTCCGCCCGCTGCAGCTCGTTGCGCAGCGCGACGTAGCTCTCCGAGATGCCGAGGCAGATGTGGTACGCGGACTGCGGGTGGTCGGCGTGACACTCGAGGGAGATGAACTTGGCGTTCGGATCGGGCATGAACGCGGTGGTGTTCTCGAGCACGCGTCCCAAGGCCGATGTGAACGTGTTCACCTGCAGCCAGACCCCGCTGGCAGGGAGCTTCGCCGGCAGCTCGAAGGCGAGACCGGCCACCTTGACCTTGGCACCCGCCGGATAGGTGCCGAGCACGGCCTCGTCGGGGTCCGTGCGCCGCAGGACGTACGAGCCCCGGCCGGTGCTCCGGATGCTGTAGGTCCCCGGCACCGCGTCGTTCGAGGCCTCGAACCCCGGCAGGATCTCGGACGGCCGCAGGCCCTGGGGCGTCGTGACCTTCACGTGCAGGTCGTACTTGTCGACGACCGGGTCCGCGATGCGCCGGCTCTCCAGCAGCCTGAGCTCGGTCTCCACTTCGCCGGAGGCCCCCAGCTCGCTCAGCACGTCGAACGTCGCTCCTTCCTCCGCCTTGGAGGCCTTGCCGACCAGGATCGTTGCCGACGACGTGTAGGTGCGGGCCATCCGGGAGGTCGCATAGACCGCGGCGCTGACCACGGTCAGGAACGCCACCAGCATCGTCCAGCGGCGGCGAACCAGCATGTCCCAGATCTGGCGCAGGACCGTGGGCTGGCGGGGCTCGGAATAGGGGATGCGCGGCAGACCGTAGCCGGCGTCGCCCGAGTGGGCGGCGGGCAGTTGCCCGACGTACAGCTTGGGAAGGTGCTCGTTCATCGAGTCTCCGTAACCGGGTACACGAACTCAGAGAGTGTCACGACGGGCACATGGCCCGCCTCCAGCCGCCCGTGCACCCCATCTCCCGCGCGGGGGCCTCCAACCCGCAGCACGGCTTCGGCCACACCCGTCAGCCCCGCGGCGGCAGCCGCCTCACCGGCCTCACCGGCATAGAGGACGACCGCGGCGAAATGACGAGCGAGCATCTCGATGGCGGCCCTGCGGGCGGCATCTTCGCCGCGACCTCCGCGGACCATCGCCGCGCCGTCATCGGAGGCGGCCTCGATGCCCACCGCCGGAACGCCGGCGGGGAGGAAGAACAGGTCACCGAGCTCGGTGCGGAGCACGCAATCAGCGACTGCCGCCGTGCCCAGGGCGAGTTCCGCGAGCCCCGGGGACGCCGATGGCGCCCGGCAGATCGTCGCCATCTCGCCCGCGGCACCGGTGCAGTCCACCAGGAGTGCCCGCGACCTCATCTTCTCGGCGAGGGTGGCCGCCACCGCGAGCGCGGCGGCAGGCGCATCGGCGCCCCGCTGACCCTTGATTACTAGCAAGATACGCGCCGGAGATTGACCAGCCGGAACGACTCCGCGGTGCATGGCGCAGGCACGCTCAACGCTCTCGTAGGACCGGGCAAGGACGTCCAGCCCGCGCTGCGTGAACTGCGCCAGCGTCAGGTCACGGTCGGGAAGGGGCGCGAGGGATGGCTGTCCCTCGTCGCGATGGTCGATCGGAAGCTCATCCACGGCCTTCAGGCGTGGAGGCTCGGAGGAGCTCTCGCGCTGGGCCTTGGCCAGCGCGTCCAGGATGCGGCTCATGACATGCCCTTTCGTGTGGGATCCCGCGGCCGGCCGTTCGGGGAACCGCGTCGTGAACGGCCTCGCTGGTCGTACTCTCCAGGCCCGGGAAGCCAGGCTAAGGAATGCACCCGGCGGGAACGAGCGTCAATCAGCCACGTGGCCGACTCTGACGCCCGGTGGGTCTACGCGAAGAGGGCGCGCCCGCGCTCCCTCTCGCCGGCTTCGCGCTCTCCCTCACCGGCCACGCGCTCGCCTTCGACAGATGCGCGCTCGCCTTCCGTAAGCCGGGGAGATACACCCCCGGCGCGAGTACGGTTCCGCCCCGGCGCCCGTGTGACGAGCGCGTGAAGACCCGCGCCCGCGAAGAGGCAGACGAAGGGCTCGATCGGCAGCCGGTACCGGAGCTTCGCGAAGAAGAGCGCATAGCCGACGGCGAAGCCGAGCACGAGGAGCAGCGGGAGCGACGCCTTGCGCAGGCGGCCGCGGCCTGCCGTGACGACGCCCGCGAGCGCGAGCGCATAGTACGGCAGCAGCGCGATCCCCAGCAGCCGGCCGTAGCGGTCGAGCTTCCGCACGGGATGGTTCTCGACCACCATGCGGGCGTCTCGGCCCGCCGCGCGCTGCCTGGCCGCCGGATCGGCAGTGGCCAGGCGCTCGGGCCACGGGGACCAGAACTGGACGAGCTGTCTTCCGACGAATGCGGCATAGGCGCCCGGGGCCGCGCGAATGTCGGCGAGCGCGTCGCGCGAGCGCGGCAGCCCCTGCCCGCGCGCATGATAGATCACACTGGCCTCGTCCTTGGAAACGAACCGGTCGCCGATGCGGTACGGCAGGTGCAGCTCGGTGCGGGCGTCCGTCGCGCTCACCTCCCCGAAGCTCGCAGCGTTGCGCATCGTCCACGGCGCAACCAGCAGGAGCGCCCCCGCGACGAAGGCGGCGGCGGAGCGCAGCCGCGCTCCCCTGGATCCCACCCCGAAGACCAGCAGCCAGAGGACCGCCGCTGGCAGGAGCGCTAGACCGGAGGCCTTCGCGAGCGCCCCCGCGCCCGCAAGCAGGCCGGCAGCCGCGGCGGCGAGCGGCGAGGACCCCCGCAGCAGGATCCAGACGGACCCGGCGAGGAGCGCAGCGAAGAGCGACTCGGGATAGAGCAGCCCGCCGAGCGTCACCAGGTACGGATGCACGGCCGCGATGGCGGCGGCGATCAGCCCCACCTCGCGGCCCCAGATTTCACGGCCGAGCCGGTAGACGAGCAGCACGGTTAGGCACCCGAGAAGCACGTCCGCCACGCGCACGGCCACCAGGTTGCCGGGGAACACTGCCAGGATGCCGGCGAGGTACAGCGGATAGAGGGGGGGGCGCTGGTAGCCGGCGCCGAATCCCTCCCCGCGGAGCAGGCTCTGCGCGGCGTCATGGTAGTCGATCGTGTCGCTGAAGTAGATCCGCTCGGGATCCAGGTAGAGCACGAACGCGAGGCGCAGGACGAGCGCGACGAGCAGGATCGCGGGGAGCACGCGAGCCGGGACCGCGGTCGCGTCGGAATCCCCAGCGGGCAGGGTGCCTGGGCGGCGGCCAGCGAGAGCCTCAGGGAAGAGGGTCACGCGCCGCCCGTGATCCGGCGAGCATGCGGCCTGCGCGAAGCGCCGGCGGGATCGTAGTAGAAGAGGTTCAGCGAGCGGTCCTTGAGGCCGAGCCTGGCGTTGAACTCACGCACCAGGATCGCCTCGGAGAGGAGCCATTCGGCGTAGTCGCGGACCTGGCGCCGCCGCCCCGGAGGCTGCCACGCCCGCGCCACGTGCCGCTGCCGCACGATGATCCAGGCCGGTCCGCCGGCGCGCAACTCCTCGAGCGGCGGCGTCAGGCGCTGCAGATCGGGTCGGCGGGCCTTCTCCGCGCCGGCCACGTAGAAGGACGGGACGGCCGAGAACAGGCCCACGATCCGCTCGCCCGGCGCCGCCTCGGCCTGTGCGAACGCCACCGCCTTCCTCCACGGCTCCCGATTCCCGTGGCCTTCGGTGAAGTACAGGTAGACCTCCTGGAGGCTGGGCAGCGCCAGCAGCAGGACGAACGCCACGAGCAGGGGCACGCGATGCGAGCGCAGCCTTCGCCACAGCTCCGTGGCCGGGATGGCCGCAAGCGCCAGGTAGCCGGGCAGCGTCGCGAACACGTAGCGCGTGTTCACGTCCTCGAGCCGGTGAACGCCCACCAGGAACACGAAGGGCACGGCGATGCTCAGGCCGAGGAAGAGCGCCTCGTCCGGGCGCGTGCGCCATGCCAGAGCCAGCCCGAGGAAGGCCGACGCCACCACAACCGGCGTCAGGTAGTAGACGAGCTTCAGGCTCAGCGACTCCGGCGTGTCGCCCCACTGCGGTGGCCCGTGGGACTGGAAGTGCGGGATGAACCACCAGAAGAAGTAGAAGCCGAAGACGGCGAGCAGCGCGAACAGCAGGAGCTGCGGCGGGCTCAGCGCGCGCAGCGCTCGCATGCCCTCGCGCCGTGCCGTGCGCAGCAAGAAGAAGGCGCCGGCGATCCCCACGAACGCGCCGGCCGAGAAGTGCGTGTAGAACGCGATCACGGCGAGCACGACCGAGAGCGCCAGGTAGCGCGGGCGCCGATCCACCAGGCCGACGTAGAAGCAGTAGAGCGCGCTCGTCTCGAGCAGGAAGACGAGCGTGTAGAAGCGCGCCGTCTGCGACCAGTACACGTGCCAGGGTGAGACGGCGAGCAGGAGCAGCCCGACCCAGGCGCCGGGAAGTCCCGAGAAGCGGCGGAACCACGGGTAGAGCAGCACCAACGAGACCGCCCCCACGACGGCGGGCAGCAGGCGCGCGGTGGTCTGCGAGACCCCGAGCAGCTCGAACACGCCGCGCTCGAGCGCGTAGAAGAGAGGATAGCGGCTGAGCTTCTGGGAGACGTCGAACGCGTCGATGACCGAGTAGACCTCGTCGAGCCAGTAGCTCCACTCCCCCAGCTGGTGGAGGCGCAGGGCCAGGCCCACGAGGAAGATGGCGCCGAGCGCCCACCAGGCACGGCTGGCCCCGGGCGAGGAGCCGCTGTCGGAGGCGGGCAGGGAGACGAGGCGGTCGGCAGCGGCCGGCGCCGTTGCTGCGCGGGCCTGGAGCCCTGCTGAACCTGGGGTCATGCCTGCCTTGGGGCGGGCGTTCTAGGGAATCCGGACGGCTCGCAGGAGGACCGGGAAATCGCCGCTCGGGATCGAAGCCACGCGTGCGCCGGTTGCCGCGTCGAGGGCATCCACGCGGTCCGAGCCGGAGTCGCAGACGAAGAGCAGGACGCCCGTGGGATCGAGCGCCACGTCCGGGATGGCGTGCCCGAGCGACCAGCGCGCGAGCTCCGCACCCGTCCCGCCGTCCAGCAGGGACACTTCACCACCCAGATCGTTCCCGACGAGGACCCGGTTCGACGCGGCGTCCACGTCCAGACTGTTGGGTCCGTTGCCCGTGGCGACGGAGAACAGCCGCGAGCCGTCGGAGATCCGGAAGGCCGCGAGGCGGTCGGCGTCCCGGGCGGACACGTACACCGTCCCGCCGGACACGCGCAGGCCGGCCGGATAGGCATCCGTCGGAATTCGCGCCGTGACGCGGAAGTCGTCCAGCGACACGAGGGCGATCTCGTCCGAGAGGGAGTGCGACACGGCGGCAACCCCGGCCGCGGCGTCGATCGCCACGTCATAGGCGCCCACGCGCGCGCTGCCGGTCGCGACCCGCGCCCGCGGGCGCAGCGTGACCGCATCCAGGAATTCCACGCCCCCACCGTACGGGGCCGCCAGCAGGCGGCGTCCGTGGTCCAGGGCGAGAGAGGAGACCCATCCGTTCACCACCGCGCGCGCGCGCTCGGCGCCGTTGAAGCCATACGCGACGACCAGGTTCTCGTCGGGGAACGACACGTACAGAGTGCCCGAGGCGCCGTCCACGGCCATGCCCTGCGGGCGCGATCCCCGGGGCGTGCGCAGCGCGATCCGACGCTCCTCGCGGAACGGAGCGCGCGCCGGGATCACCGACACGTCGCGACCGAACCGGTTGAGCGTGAAGACGTAGTCCCCCGCGGCCAGCGGCGCCGGAGGCGTGGTGGGGGGAGCGGAAACGGCAGCCGGATCGCCCGAGTCGGGTGTCCGGTCGGGACCCATGGCCCGCTCGCCCGCGGAGCAGGCGAGGAGCGTCGAGGCGAGCGTGGC
>JACCXV010000241.1 GCA_013696835.1 Gemmatimonadota bacterium
GCGCTTCGCCCCCGTTGGTCTCCCTCATTCGAAGTCCTCCTCCAGGTATGCCTCGAGGCGCGCCTTGTCCTGCATACGCTGGATGAGGCGATCGTTGAACGCCTGGGCGGTGTTTCGCCCTGCGAACTTCTCGAGGTGTTGCATCGCGACCACCTCGGCAATGACCGTCAGGTTCTTGCCCGGATTCAGCGGCACGCTCACCAGCGGGATCGGAACCCCCAGGATGTCCGTGTGCCGCTCGTCCAGCCCCACCCGTTCCACCGGCCCCCGGTCATCCCAGTGCTCGAGGGTCACCACGACCTCGATCCGCTTCTGCAGCCGCACGGCGCGGATGCCGAACAGCGACTGGATGTCGATGATGCCCACGCCCCGGATCTCCATGTGGAAACCCAGCAACTCGTTGGCACGCCCGATGAGGACGTCGCCCGCGCGCCGCGTGACGTGCACCTGATCGTCGGCCACGAGACGGTGCCCACGCTCGACCAGGTCCAGCACGCACTCGCTCTTGCCGATTCCGCTCGACCCCTGGAACAGCAGCCCCACCCCGTAAACGTCGGCGAGCGAGCCGTGGAGCAGCACCGACGGAGCGAATTGCCGGTCCAGGAAGATCTTGATCTGCTTGTAGAACTCCGACGTGGACAGCGCCGTGCCCACGACGGGTATCCCCCTCTCATCGGCCCTGCGCGCCAGGTAGGGGGGCGGCTGGAGGCCCTTGGTGACGATGATGCAGGGCAGCTCGAAGGCGAGATAGCGGTCGACGGTCTGCCGCAGCTCCTCGTCGGAGAGCCCGTTCAGATACCGGATCTCGGTCTCGCCGAGCACCTGCAGCCGCGACTTGGGGAAGCGGTCGGTGAACCCGGAGAGCACGAGCCCGGGGCTGGCCGCCTCGGCGGAGCCGATCTTGCGGTCGAGACCGCTGGCACCCGCCAGGACCGCGAGCTGAAGAGCCGCGCCACGCTGCTCGAGGAAGTCCGCGACGGAGAGGGCGCCGGGGAGCGGGCCCTGGCTCATGCTCCCTTCGGCGGGGACCCCCGCGCCCGGCGGCGCCGCGGCACGTCACCCGTAGCGGGCAGTTCGGGAAGAGGAATCGAATCGTCCGCGTCGTCCACGAGCTTCCCGCTGAGTGCCAGCTCCTGTGCCGTCAGGCTGTGGCGGCGCTGCTTGGCCTTGTGACGCTCCAGCTGACGGCGAAGCTTCGACACAGCGTCGTCCGTCGCGACGCGGAGGTTGTCCCCCACGCCCGCGGCCTTGTGTGTCTTGCCGTTGACGTGAACGCGCAGGTCGAGAGTCTGCCGGTGCTTCTCGTGCGTGAGGGTGGCCTCTGCCTCGAGGATTCCCTCGTAGATCCGCGACAGCCGCTGCACCTGCTGCTCCACGTACAGCTTGAGGCTCGGCGGAGTCTCCCCGCCGCGGTCGCTGATTCGCAGGCGCATGGGACGTCCTCCGGCTGCGCGGGTCAGACCCGCTTGCGAAAGCGCGACGAAAGGATCCCCAGCTGGTCGCGGTACTTCTGCACCGTCCGCCGCGCGATCTGGGTTCCCTCCTGGCGCAGGAGCTCGACGATCTTCTGATCGGTCAGCGGCCTCTTCGGATTCTCGTTCGACACCAGCTCCTGGATGCGCGCCTTGATCCCCCGGGCGGAGATGTCTTCGCCGTCGTCGCGCGAGAGACCGCTCGAGAAGAAGTACTTGAGCCGGAAGACGCCGCGCGGGGTCTGGCAGAACTTTTCGTTGGTGACCCGGCTGATGGTCGACTCGTGCATGCCGATGGCGTCGGCGACCTCCTTCAGCGTCAGCGGCTTCAGGTACTGCACGCCATGATCGAAGAACTCCCGCTGGCGCTCGAGGATGTAGCCCATCGTCTTGACCATGGTCTGACGGCGCTGCTCGATGGCCTGCACCATCCAGTTGGCGGAGTTGAGCTTGCTCGACACGAACTCCTTCGCGCTGCCCTTGAAGGCCTTGTCCTTGACGAGCTGAAGATACGTCGGCGAGATGCGCAATCGCGGCAGGTTGCCGTCGTTCAGGAAGACGCGATAGTCGCCCTCGACGTTCTCGACCACCAGGTCGGGCACGACGTAGTTGCCGGTGATCTCGCCAAACTCGCGCCCCGGCTTGGGGTCCAGGGTGGAGATCAGGTCCGCCGCGTCCTGCACGTCCTTGGGCGTGATGCCCAGCCTCTTCGCCAGATCGTTCCACTTGTGGCTCGAGAGCTCGGCGAAGTGGTCCGCGATGATTCGGTAGGCCAGGTTGTCGGAGCCGTAGCGCTTCTCCAGCTGGACCAGCAGGCACTCCCGGAGGTCGCGTGCCGCCACCCCCAGCGGATCGAAGGACTGGAGCTTTCGAAGGACCTCCGCCACCCTCTCCAGCGACGCCGCCGTTACGTCGGCCACATCGTCGAGCGGGCAGGTCAGGAAACCGTCCTCGTCGATGTTGCCGATGATCTCGAGGCCGACCCGCACCTCTTCATCGGTGAAGTCGCTGGAGTGCCGGAGCTGCGTCTCGAGGTGGTCCCACAGGCTCACCCGGGTCGTGGGCACGCGCTCCTGGTACTCCCGTTCCTCATACGAGGAGCCGGCCCGATAGCCGGAGTCGAATCCGTTGAGCAGGATCTCCTCCCAGTCGCTGTCGTCGTCCTCCTCCTTGGGGTTCGCCTCGTCGGCCGCGAGCTCCGGGGCCTCGAACTCCTCCTGAGCCTCGTCCATCTCGAGGAACGGATTGGCCGTAAGCTCTTGTTTCAGATGCTGTTCCAGCTGCAGAAGCGGCATGTGGAGAAGATCCATCGCCTGATATAGGCGAGGGTTCATCCTCAACTCCTGGCGCTGCGTGATGCCGAGCTGGTTCTTCAGGGGACGGGAGGCCTCTCGGAGGGCGAGGAAGGGCCTGGGACGAAGATCTTCATGCAATTTTTGCACCCAAAAAGTAAGGCGACGGGGCGCGGTGGTCAAGCCGACCGTCCCGCCGGGCCGTCCGCAAGCCTGGGCAGATCCGGAGACCCGCCGCTCGCCCGCGGCGCTTGGAAGCGAGGCGAGTCCCTCCTCAGCCGCTTCCTACCCATGCTGCCGAGCCTCTCGCCACGTGTCGGCGCAACGCCAGTTGCAGCCTGCGTGGCGCCGCCCTTGCGCGCGATTCAGCGCGGACGCCGGCTCCTCCGCGCAGTTCTCGCGGCTCCGGGACCATGGCCGCCCCGCTTCCTCGAATTCGTCGACACGGGCCCGCATGGTGCTCGACGGCCTCGCTGGACTCCGCCGTGATATCGCTGGTCACCGGCTGGAGACCCAGGTCATCGAAGCCCCGTCGAGGGCCGCTAGAGTCGGAAGTCCTCGCCCAGGTACAGGCGCCGCGCTTCGGGGTCGTCGATGAGCTCGGCGGCCGTCCC
>JACCXV010000262.1 GCA_013696835.1 Gemmatimonadota bacterium
CTGTCCGTGCCTGGGGCGAAGAAAACCGTTTCGACTACTGGATCTTGCCGTCTGTCGAAGTGCCGCTGCCGACGATCACCGTGAAGGTCTTCGTCGAGGCGGTGTGCTTCGAGCTCATGCTGTAGCCTCCCGCGCTGCCCGCGCCACCCAGCGCGATCCCCGTGCTCGTCGTAATCGTCAGGTTCGACACCGGCGCGTACGTCTGGTTGTCCGCGAAGTACCCCTCCTGCGCGCTCATCGCGTTGCGCAGGTCGCTCTTCGCCGCGGAATCGAACGCCTTGGCCTTCGTGCTAGAGAAGCGCGGGATCGCGATCGCGGCCAGGATGCCGATGATCACGACCACGATCAGAAGCTCGATGAGCGTGAAACCCTTCGAAGTCATCATGGCCCTGCTCTCCTCGGGTGGAGTACGAAACCACGCCTCCCGCGAAACCGGGCCGGGCGCGCGCGGGTGTGCTGCCTGCCCGTGCTTCGGCAACCCCAATGCCACGATCTCGAGGGCGCCACGGCTAAAACGCCGCGAATGGTCGAAGACGTTGAAACACAACGATGTACGGTGGGCATGCGGGCTGCGTCGGGCGGCCTCGATGGACCGGAATCACAAACCTGATGCAGGGTCGAGATAGGATCCGGCGACCGGAATTGCGCCAAGCCGGGAGACTTGCAAGGCTGGCGGGGACCTTCTCGACCGCCGGCTCCGTCGCGGCCGCGGGGTGCGAGCCGCGGTTCCTGCACGAGCAGCCGCCCCGTGGCCGCGGGCTACAGCGAGTAGCGGTCGATCTTGCGGTACAGCGTGGACGTGTCGATGCCGAGGATCTCGGCCGCGCGCGCCTTGTTGCCGTCGGTGGTCTCCAGCACCCACTTGATGTAGGCCTTCTCCAGGATCTCCATGGTGGGCGTGGCGGGGGGCGCGTCGGTCACGAGGGTCTTGGGCTCTCCCTGCTGGATCTTCTTCGGAAGGTCGTCGAAATCGATCTTGCCCGTCGGGTGCAGGATCATCAGCCGCTCCATCGCGTTCTCCAGCTCACGCACGTTCCCCGGCCAGTGGTACGCCAGCAACGCGTCCAGCGCCCGCTTCGTCATGCGGTCGCGTCCCTTCTCCATCCCCCGCTTGGCGAGGAAGTGGTCCATTAGCAGCGGGATGTCCTCGCGGCGCTCCCGCAGCGCCGGGATGAGCATGGGGATCACGTTCAGCCGGTAGAACAGGTCCTGGCGGAAGGTTCCGCGCGCGACCTCCTTCTCCAGATCCTTGTTCGTCGCCGCGATGATGCGGACGTTGACCTTCTCGGGCGTCGTGGCGCCGACCGCGATGATCTCGCGCTCCTGCAGCACGCGCAGCAGCTTGACCTGGATCGCCAGCGTCGTCTCTCCGACCTCGTCCAGGAAGAACGTGCCTCCCTGGGCGACCTTGAACATTCCGTCCTTGTCGCGGATGGCGCCCGTGAAGGAGCCCTTCACATGGCCGAAGAGCTCCGACTCGAGCAGCTGCTCGGGCAGCGCGCCGCAGTTGATCGTGACGAAGGGGCCTTCCGCGCGGTTCGAGAGCTGGTGCAGGAGCCGGGCGAAGACCTCTTTCCCCACTCCACTCTCCCCCTGCAGCAGCACCGTGCTCTCCGTCGGCGCCACGCTGCGAGCCATGCCGAGCGCCTCGTTGAAGGCCGCGCTCTGGCCCACCGGCAGCGACTCCGGGCGCTCCTCGCGAACGGTCTCGCGCTTGGCCGTGGCCGGCACTGCGAGGCTCGACATGCGGCTGCGCAGCTGCAACGCATCCTCGACCTTGGCCAGCAGCTCTCGATTCTCGAACGGCTTCTGGATGTACTGGAAGGCTCCTTCGTTCAGTGCCTGGACCGCGGTATCCACGTCGGCTCGCGCCGTGATGAGGATGACCGGCAGGAAGAGGTCGACCTCCCGCGCTGCCTTGAGGACGTCGATCCCGGTGACCTCCGGCATCTTGATGTCGGATACGACGACGTCCGGCCGTTCCTTCTTCAGCTGGCGGATGCCCGCCCGTCCGCTCTGTGCCGTGTCCACGCGGTAGCCCCGCCTGCCGAACAGGATCGAGAGCGACTCCAGCAGGCTGGGCTCGTCATCGATCAGGAGGATGGAGGGAACGGGTGGGGGCATGGCCTTCGGGAGGGAGGAGGGCGGATTCGGCAGGGCCGGCGCGGGAAGGGCCCGCTCGGAACGGTGCAAGATAACAGCAAGGTCCCGGGCGGCTAGGCCCCGGGGGCAGGCGCGTGGCTGCGGGGCTTCGCGCGAGTACGCGTGCGGACGCGCCGTGACGAAAGCGGGAGGTAGACGCGGAAGTCCGCTCCACTGCCGGGCTTCGACTCCACGAACAGGGCCCCCCCGTGGACGTTCACGATGCGATGGACGATGGCGAGGCCGAGGCCGTTTCCCTGCGGCTTGGTGGTGAAAAAGGGGTCGAAGATGCGCGGGAGATCGGCGGGCTTGATGCCGGGCCCGTTGTCGATCACCCGGGTCTCCACGTACTGCCCGGGGTCAAGGCCGTAGATTTCGGCACGCTCGCCGTAGTCGCGGGTTACTCGGATCGTGACGGCGGCGTCCGCGCCGTGCTCGGACGCGGCCTGTACCGCGTTGGCGATCACGTTCTGGAAGAGCTGCTTGAGCAGGTCGAAGTCTCCGTCCACCACAGGCTCTCGCAGGCCAAGCCATTCGAGCCCGATCGTGGCAGCGTTGCGAGCCGCCGGCAGCAGCTGCAGCTCGACCACCTCCTCCAGCAGCTCCCTCAGGGGAACCGGCACCTCCTCCCGCAGCTCCATACGCGAGAAGTGGAGAAAGTCGGTGAGCAGCTTCGCGAGCCGGTCCGACTCCTTGACGATGAGCCGGAAGAGCCGCTCCTCCTCCTCTTCACGCCGGGCGGCGCCCTGTCCGCCGCCTCCGCTTCTCCGCGCCGACCATCGGAGACCGTCCCCGCCGTTGCCGCCGCCGCTGCCGGCCACGTCGTCGCCCGACGCGAGCAGCTCCACCGACGTGCGAATGCTCGCCAGCGGATTCTTGATCTCGTGCGCGAGGGAGGCCGACAGCTCGGCCACCGCAGCCAGCCGATCGCGCTGCCGCGAGAGCTCCTCCATCCGCTTCACGTGCGAGATGTCCCGGAAGACGGCGGTCACCCCACGCCGAGCGCCCTGCTCGTCGTACAGCAGGTTCGTGGTGATCCCGAGCGGCACGTGCCGGCCCTCGGGGCTGTCGAGCTCCAGCTCCCCGCGGGAGATCGCGGGCTTGTGGTCCAGCGTGTCGAGCAGCAGGCGCGCGAGCGACGGGGCGCGCGTCGTGATCTCCTGCCATACCGGCTCGGGGTCGCGGGTCAGCAGGCGAATCCCCAGGAGATCCAGAGCCTTGCGGTTGATGAACGCTAGCCGCCCCGCGCTGTCGATGGACACCACGCCGCTCTCGATGCTGTCGAGGATGTCCCGCGTGTCGATCGTGATGAAGCGAATCTCGGTCTCGAGCGCCTGCACCCGTTCTCCGGCGGTCACGAGCCGCGCGCGCAGGAAGTCCATGATCAGCGCGACGAGGAAGAAGAGCGCCACGAGCAGCAGGATGTTGAGGAGAAAGGGCTCCTCGGGGGCGGAGAGCTTTGGAAAGTACTCGGCGTCGAACGAGAAGGAGGACGCGAACTCGCGCTGGTAGATGCCGAGCAGCACGAAGATCGTGGAGGCGGCCCCGGCGAAGAGCGCGCCTCCCGAGATCCCGAAGATGACGCTCGCCACGGCGACCTGCGGGATGTACAGCCGCGAGAACGGGCTGCCCACGCCTTCCGTGTAGACCACCACCACGGTCGTGAATACGAGGTCGTGCAGCAGCTGGAGCCACAGGAAGCTGGCGTTCTCGAAGCGGCCGGCGCGCAGGCGCCAATAGCCGAATGCAGTGAAGACGTACGAGAGCAGCAGGAACAACAGCAGCACGAGCGTCGAGCGCGCGTGGAAGAAGTCGCGCCACAAAAAGGCCGCGATGAGCACGATCGCGGACGAAAGGCAGACCCGCAGCAGGAACATCCAGCGCAGGATGTTCCGCAGGTCCGCGGCGGGAATGGGCGTGCGCTTGCCGGAAAGCGAGGCGCTGCTCATCGGACCCAATCTCGGGCTCCGCGGGCGGGCGGCGAAAGGGCCGCCGGAGCGTTCATTCTGCGATGACGCGGGGCAGGCCGAGTGCGAGACATCGAACCCACCTCGCCGGGTGGCGTCACTACAGGGAAGTCACGAATCGCTCTGCTCCAACGCGTTATGCGACACCTCCGGAGGCGCGGCGGCCCCGGCTCGGACAAGCTGCAGAAAAGGATCAAGGACCGTACCGGCCCGCGCGACCGGCCACCAGCTCCGCGACCGCTTCGACGAGCGATCCCGTCTCGGCCTCGGTGTTGAAATAGTGCGGCGAGACCCGCACACCCGAAGAGAACCCCTTCTCGTCCATGTCGATCACCGCGGACTCGCGGTCGATCACGCTGGTGTTGATCCCCCGCTTCCGGAGCGCGAGCACCACCTCCCGACCCGACCAGCCCCGAACCTCCGCGGTCACGATCGCGCAGAGCTCGGAGCCGCGATCGAGCACGCGCACTCCCGGCACCGCCTCCAGTCGCCGCCGGACGAGCACCGCAAGCGCCCGGGCGCGCTCTCCTCCCCGCTCGATACCCACGGCGAGGGCGTACCGGGCCGCTGCCCCGAGGCCGAGCCGCAGGGCATCGGCGAATTCCCACATCTCGAACCGCCGGGCACCCTCCGCCAGGACGTATGCGTCCGCGTCGGTCCAGGTGGCGCCGCGCATGTCCGGCAGAAGCGGGTGCGCCCCGCTGGCCAGCGCGCTGTCGGAGACGTAGAGGAAGCCGACGCCGCGCGGACCCCGCAGGAACTTGCGGGCGGTGGCCGCGAGGAAGTCGCATCCCAGCGCCGGCGCATCGACGGGGATCTGACCCACCGCCTGGCAGGCGTCCACGAGGTACGGAACCCCTGCGGCCTTGCAGATCTCGCCCACGGCTTCGACCGGCTGCACGAGGCCGGAGCTCGTGGGCACCCACGTGACCGCCACGAGCCGCGGCCTCTCGCGGGCGATCCGCTCGCGCACGGAGCCCGGATCCACTCCGCCCTCCTTCAGGTCGTCGGCGCGCTCGACTCTGACCCCGCGGCGGCGGGCGAGGGAGAGATACATGATCTGATTCGAGGCGTAGTCGTTGCGCGTGGTGAGGATCCGGTCGCCAGGCTCGAGGTCGAAGGCCGAGAGCGCCTGCGCGAAGGATGCCGTGGCGCTCTGGGTGATCGCCACGTTGCCCGGCGCGGCGCCGATCACGCTCGCCACGTCGCGATACGTCTCCTCCACCGCCGCGGCGCGAGCCTCGGCGGCCTCGTAGCCGCCGATTTGCGACTCGAGCCGGAGATGCCCCTCCACCGCCAGGCTGACGGGCCGGGGCGGGAGAGCGGCGCCGGCATTGTTGAGGTGCACCCGCGTGCGCATCCGGGCGTGTCGTCACGCCAGCGCGCGACGTCGGCTTCGGTCAGGTTGACGACTGCAGGAGGTCCATGAGGAGGGCGCTCAAGCATGCGGCCGCAGGAGACCGATCGCGGATCATCCCCGCTCGCGCGGCGGCCGCCGCATGAGCTCGCCCCCGCAGTTCGGGCACCGGTCGCCGCTCGCGCGTGCACAGTCCGGGCAGAACGTGCACTCGTAGCTGCAGATCCGCGCGTCCTCGGCGTGGGCCAGCGCGACCCCGCACGTCTGGCAGCGCTCCTTCATCTCCAGCGCCATCGCTACCTCTCGTCCCTCGCGAGCGACGGGATAGACCTCCCTAGTGCCCTGAGTGTCGCCCCCCCGGGACGACGATCGGCCCTTTTCGGCCCGGTGGGGCGACCCTCCCGCTCCCCCTTCAGCTCCGCTCGGTCATCGCCTTCACGAGCGCCGCGTTCGACGGCGAGCCCCTGAGGATGGACAGCAATTGCTCCATCGCGACCGCGGGATCGCGCCCGGCGAGCTTCCGCCGCAGCGCGCGGGAGGCTGCCAGCTCGTCCGGGGGAAGGAGGAGCTCCTCGCGTCGGGTGGCGCTCGCCGAGATGTCGATCGCGGGATACATCCGCCGCTCGGCGAGCTCACGACTCAGGACGAGCTCGCTGTTCCCGGTGCCCTTGAACTCCTCGAAGATCACCTGGTCCATCTGCGATCCGGTGTCCACGAGAGCGGTCGAGATGATCGTCATGGACCCACCTCCCTGCCCGGGGTCCACCGCGCGGGCACTGCCGAAGAAGCGCTTGGGCCGCTCCATCGCATTGGAGTCCAGGCCGCCGGAGAGGGTGCGGCCGCTGCTGCGCTCGGTCGAGTTGTAGGCGCGCGCAAGGCGCGTGATCGAATCGAGGATAAGCACCACGTCGTCACCCGACTCGACACGCCGTCGAGCGCGCTCGAGGGTAATCTCGGCCACGGCGGCGTGGCGATCCGGCGGGAAATCGAACGAGGAGGCGATCACCTCGCCGAAGCCGCAGTCCTGCATCTCCGTGACCTCCTCGGGCCGCTCGTCCACGAGCAGGATGAGCAGGACAGCTTCCGGGTAGTTCTTCGAGACGCCCTCGGCGATGGCCTGCAGGACCGTCGTCTTGCCTGCCTTCGACGGCGAGACGATCAGCGCACGCTGCCCCTTCCCGAAGGGGCACAGCAGGTCCACGATCCGGTTCGTGGGATCCGGCTGGTCGCGCAACATGCGGCCGCACTCCAGCACGAGCCGTGTGTCGGGGTGGATCGCGCTGAGCCGGTTGAACTCGGGGCGGCGGAGGAGGTCCTGCGGCGGCTTGCCGTTGAGCTCGGTGATGCGACCGAGGGAGGGGCTGCGCCCGCGCTGTGCCCGGCCGTCCACGGCCCCGGCGATCTGGTCGCCCGTGCGCAGGCCAAAGCGCTGGATCAGCGACTGGCCTACGTGAATGTCGCCCGGATTCGCGAGGTAGCTGTTCTCCCGGCGGCGGATGAAGCCTGCCCGCCGGTCCACGATCTCGAGGAGGCCCAGGGGCCCGTTGTCGCTCAGGCGCAAAGCTCCAGCTGGGAGAATGCCGATCAGGGCGCGCGCCGGAACCGGCCGAGCGCCCCCGCGGCGAGGGAACCGCGGAGAATGGATACTAGAGGTAGCCCCGATGGGGCCCCCAATGCAAGGACGGGAGGTCGTCCGGGGCCCTTTGCACGGCGCGCGAGGGGAGGGAGCGCCTACTCCACCGTCTTGATGATGTCGAAGATCGGCAGGTACATGGCCACCACCATGCCCCCCACGACTACGCCGAGGAAGACTATCATGATCGGCTCGATCACGGAGGTCATGGCGTCCACCGCCGAGTCCACCTCGGAATCGTAGAAGTCTGCCACCTTGTTGAGCATCTCGTCCAGGCCGCCGGTCTGCTCCCCCACGTTGATCATCTGCACGACCATCGGCGGGAACACCTCGCTCTTGCGCAGCGGCTCGCTGATCGTGTCCCCGCCGGCGATCGAGACGCGGGACTCGAGGATGGCGTTCTCGACGACCTTGTTGCCGGACGTGCGGGCGGTGATCTCCAGCCCTTCGAGGATCGGGACGCCGCTTGCCGTGAGCGTCCCGAGCGTGCGCGCGAAGCGCGCGATGGACGACTTCCGCACCACGTTCCCGAGGACGGGGACGCCGAGCAGGATGCGGTCGAAGGTGACCCCCCCGGCGGGTGTGGCCTTCCATTTCTTGATGCCGTAGAAGAGCCCCCCCAGCGCCAGGCCCACGGCCCACCACCACCCGAGCAGGAACTGGCTCGCGCCGATGACGATGCGCGTGGGGAGCGGCAGTGCCACGCCCGCCCCGATGAAGAAGCCGGCGAAGGTGGGGATCACGAAGATCAGGAGCACCGCGATCGCCATGGCCGCGAAGCCCATGACCGTGGCGGGATAGAACATGGCACCCTTCACCTTGCGCCGCAGCTTCTCGGCCTTCTCCATGTACTCGGCCAGGCGCAGCAGGATGACGTCGAGGATGCCGCCAGCCTCGCCGGCCGCGACCATGTTCACGAACAGCTCGCTGAAGACCTTCGGATGGCGGCGCATCGAGTCGGCGAGCGTGTTGCCGGACTCCACGTCGTTCAGGACCTGCTTGACCCGCCCGGCAAAGCCCTTCTTCTCGGTCTGCTGACCCAGGATGTCGAGGCTCTGCACGAGCGGGAGCCCGGCGTTGATCATCGTCGCGAACTGGCGCGTGAAGATCACCAGGTCCTTGATCCCGACGCGCTCGCCGAAGGAGAAGCTGATGTCCCTGGGCTTCGGCTTGACCGACAGCGGGACCAGGCGGCTGCGCCGCAGCTGACCGATCACCGCCCCTTCGCTCTCCGCCTCGAGCTCCCCGGTCTGGACGTCTCCGGAGACCGTGCGCGCGCGCCAGACGTACTCGGTCACCGCACCCCCGGGGCGGCCTTGCCCATCATGCGCACCAGGTCGTCCGGCTCGTTCGAGCGCCTGATCGCCTCCTCCTCGGAAACCTCGCGGCTGAGCACGTGCGCGTAGAGCGACTGGTTCATCGTCAGCATGCCGTGCTTCTGGCCGGCCTGCATGAGGCTGTAGATCTGGTGCACCTTGTCGTCGCGGATCAGCGAGCGGATCGCGTTCGTGATCACGAGCACCTCCGCGGCCATGACCCGGCCGCTCCCGCGCTGGCGCGGGAGCAGGGTCTGCGTGACGATGCCCTCGAGCACGAAGGCGAGCTGCGCACGGATCTGCGGCTGCTGGCCCTGCGGGAAGACGTCGATGATGCGGGTGATCGTCTCCGCGGCCGAGTTCGTGTGCAGCGTGGCGAACACCAGGTGCCCCGTCTCGGCGATCGTCAGCGCCGCCTGGATGGTCTCGAGATCGCGCATCTCGCCGACCAGGATGATGTCGGGATCCTGTCGCAGCGCGTACTTCAGAGCGCTCGCGAAGGAGCGCGTGTCGGCCCCCACCTCACGCTGGTTCACCATGCAGCCCTGGTGACGGTGCACGAATTCGATGGGGTCCTCGACGGTCAGGATGTGGCCGCGGCGCTCCTTGTTGATCTTGTCGATCAGCGCGGCCAGCGTCGTCGTCTTCCCGCTGCCCGTGGGGCCCGTGACCAGCACGAGCCCGTTCGGTCGCTCGGCGAAGTTGCCAACCGAGCGCGGCAGCCCGAGGTCGTCGAAGCTCACGATCTTGAAGGGGATCTGGCGGATCGCGACCGCGATGCAGCCGCGCTGCTTGTACACGTTCGCCCGGAAACGGGCGAGGTTCTGGATGCCAAACGAGAAGTCGAGCTCGTCGTCGGTCTCGAAGCGCTTCTTCTGCTTTTCGGTGAGGATCGAATAGGCCAGCTGGAGCGTGTCCTTCGGCGTGAGGATCAGGGGGTTGTCGCTGTTCGTGAGCGAGCCGTCGATGCGCAGCTTCGAACGCTCGCCCGCGGTGATGTGCAAGTCTGACGCGCCCTTGCGGACGACCTCCTCCAAGAGATCGCGCAGGTTGAGCGGGGGGCGGTCGTCGCCGGCCACGGCCCCGGGGGAGAGCGGCGTCACCATGTGCTCGACGCCCATGGCACCGGCATCGGGCCCGGCGGGGCGTCCCGGCGGCGCCGGCCGGACTTCGGCGCGCCTCGGATCGCCCTCCGCCTGAGGGTGAATCCGCTCGTGCATCGGATGCATGGGGGTCGTGCGCGTCATCAGCCCCTCGCTGTCAGTGGAAGGAAGTCTCGCGCAGGACCTCCTCGAGCGAGGTCACGCCCCTCCGCATCTTCTCGATCCCGTCCCTGCGCAACGTGATCAGCCCCTCGGCGAGAGCCTGCTCCTTGATCTCGGCCGACGAGGCGTCGTTCGTGACCATCTTCTTCAGCGTCGGGGAGAGGGGCATCACCTCGTAGAGGCCGACCCGCCCGCGGTAGCCTGTGTTGCGGCACTCCTCGCAGCCCCGGCCCAGAAAGAACGTGCTCTCCTCGATCTCGCGTTCGGAGAGTCCTGCCTCCTGCAGCAGGTTCCGCTGGTACTGGTGCGGCTCCTTGCATCGCTGGCAGATGCGGCGCACGAGGCGCTGCGCCTGGATCAGGTTCGTGGCCGAGGCGACGAGGAACGGCTGCAGCCCCATGTCGATCAAGCGGTTGATCGTGCTGGGGGCGTCGTTGGTGTGGATCGTGGATAGCACGAGGTGGCCCGTGAGCGCCGCCTTGATGGCGATGGAGCCCGTCTCCGTGTCGCGGATCTCGCCCACCATCACGATGTTCGGATCCTGCCGCAAAAAAGCGCGCAGCGCCGCCGCGAAGGTGAGCCCGATCTCCTCCCGGATCGCCACCTGGTTGATGCCGCTCAGGTTGTATTCCACGGGGTCTTCGGCCGTCATGATGTTGACGCCTATCTGGTTGACCTTGCTGAGCGCCGAATAGAGTGTGGTCGTCTTCCCGCTCCCCGTCGGCCCCGTCACGAGCACGATGCCGTACGGCTGCGAGATGGCATGCATGAGGTGCTTCAGCGGCTCGGGGTCGAAGCCCAGCTTCTCGAGCTCGAACGTCAGGTTCCCCTTGTCTAGGATGCGCAGCACGATCTTCTCACCGAAGAGCGTGGGCAGCGTCGAGACGCGGAAGTCGATGACCCGGTTGGCGCCCATCTTCATCTTGATGCGGCCGTCCTGAGGCACGCGGCGCTCGGCGATGTTGAGATCCGCCATGATCTTGACGCGCGACGTGAGTGCGGCCTTCATGCGCACGGGCGGCGACATCATCTCCTGGAGAACGCCGTCGATGCGGTAGCGGATGCGCATCGCATGCTCGTAGGGCTCGATGTGCACGTCCGAGGCGCCCCTGCTGACGGCGTCCGCCAGCAGGTTGTTGATGAACTTGACGACCGGCGCTTCCTCGACAGCCACCTGCAGCTGGGTGAGCCCGACCTCCTCCTCCTGCGTCTCCACCAGCTCCATCTCGAACTCTTCCATGCCGGCCATGAGCTCGTTCAGCGCGTCCTTCGTGTCGTAGCTCTTCTCGATGGCCGCGCTGATCGCGAACTCGGACGCCACGACGGCTTCGACGTCGTAGCGCGTGAGGAACTTCAAGTCGTCGAGGGCGGAGAAGTTCGAGGGGTCGGCGATCGCGACGGTGAGCGTGCGGCCGCGCCGCACCAGCGGGATCACCGTGTATTTCTTGGCGATCTCGAGAGGGACGAGCTTGATCAGCTGCGGGTCGATCTTGAACGAGGCGAGATCGACCGCGGCGACGCCGTAGATCCGGCTCGCGTACTCCGTGAGCGCGCGCTCCGTGACCGCGCCCATCTCGATCAGCGCGTACATCGCACGGTGGCCGTTGCCCTTGGCGCGCTGCTCGGCCTCGGCGACCTGCTGCCGGGTCACGAGCTGGTCACGGATCAGGAGCTGGAGGAGATCGGGCATCGTGGACGGGGCGCGGGTTGACGAGTCGGGCGCTGTCGCATTGTGCAACAGGCGCTGGCGGTTTACTCGAAGCGGACCCTCGCGGAGAGCTTGGCCAGCAGGGCGGGACCGACACCGGGCACCGAGTCCAGGTCCGAGGAGGACCGGAAGCGTCCGATCTGCAGCCGGCGGGCGACGATACGCCGCGCCAGCACGGGCCCTACGCCGGGCAGCTCGAGCAGGTCGGTTTCCTTGGCGAGGTTCAGGTCCATCCCGTCGAGGGCAGTCCGCGCACGGCGCGCGGCCGGGGGACGGAATCTCAAGTGGGGCGCGAGCTTCGCCAGCCGCTTGGGTCCCAGGCCGCGCACGCGGCGAAGATCCTCCAATGCAATGAATGGGCCGTCCGATAATCGGACTCTCCCCCAGCGCAGCGCCGTCGCGGGGCCCACCCCGGGCAGCCGATCCAGCTCGGCCGGCGTCGCCAGGTTGGGGTCGAGCGGGGACGGCGGCGGGGTGCGCGCCAGCTCGAGGTGGCGGGCGAGGGCCAGACTCTTCGCGTGGAGCGCGGCGCGGGTGTCGTTGGCGGGCAGCAGGACGTGCTTGCGGCCGTCCGAACGGAAGCTCGCCGTCCAGGGGAGCGCGGAAGCGAGCGCACCTACGAGCGCCCAGCCGACGAGGAACGCCGCCAGGCCGCGCTCGGAGGGAGTGAGAAGCGAGAGGAGCCTACGGAGCCGCGCGGTCACGCGAGCTCCACGTGCAAGCCCGGGACCGGCGGGTCAGTTCTCTCGCCTTGCCTGCGCGGCCGCCCGTTGACGCAGGCGGACACGCGGCGCCTCGGGCACGACCGGCCGCAGCTTCCGCGAGCGCAGCTTGATGTTGAGGATCTCCACCAGGAGCGAGAAGCCCATCGCGAAGTAGATGAAGCCCTTCGGGATGTGAAGCTCGAGCCCGTCCGCAAGCAGCGCCACGCCGATCAGCACCAGAAAGCTGAGCGCCAGCATCTTGAGCGTCGGGTGGCGCTCGACGAATCCGGCAACGGACTCGGCGAAGAACATCATGAACCCGATCGCCAGGACGACGGCGATAATCATGACGGCGATCTCGTCGACCATCCCCACCGCCGTGATGACCGAGTCGAGGGAGAAGACAAGGTCGAGCAGCAGGATCTGGACGATCACGCTCCGGAACGAGGGTGCGGACCTGCCGCCTCCTGCCGCGCTCGTCTCGCCCTCGAGATTCTCGTGGATCTCGTGGGTGCTCTTGACGAGCAGGAAGAGCCCGCCCGCGATCAGCACGAGGTCACGTCCGGAGATCTCGTTGCCGAGCACGCCGAACAGCGGCGCCGTCAGGCGGATGATGTATGACAGCGCGAACAGCAGAGCGATGCGCATGAGCATCGCGAGGCCCAGGCCCATGCGCCGAGCCCTGCGCTGCTGGCTCAGCGGTAGCTTGCCCGCCAGGATCGAGATGAAGACGACGTTGTCGACGCCCAGCACAATCTCCAGCGCGGTTAGGGAGGCAAAGCGCGATCCAGCACTCGGGCTGACCAATCCAGTTCATTGTGAGCCTCCCCGGTCAGCCAAGAATTCTCGACGCCTACAAACGATTGTAGAGCACCTCCAGAAGGACGTCGCCGACGATGCGCAGCGTTTCGGCGCTCATCCGGTCCGGCCGGTCCGCAAGCGTGTGCCAGGCGGGATAGTCGAAGTCGATGATGTCGATCGTACGGATCCCCGCCTGGTTCAGGAACAGGTGGTCGTCGGTGATGTAGCCGAGCGCCTCGTCGGTGAAGATCTCTCCGTGCCCGAGGTCCGCCGCCGCCCGCCACACGCGCTCCACGATCTCGGGAGCGTACTCCCGCGAGTAGGCCTCCTGCTTGAACATCGGATCACGGTCCCCCACGAGGTCCAGCAGGATGCCCGCGATCGGGCGGTAGCGGGCGTGGGTCCGCGCGAACTCCCTGGCACCCAGGTACATGTCCTCGGCGCGCGAGCTCAGCGTCACCGGGTCGTGTCCGTAGTCCTCGCCATCCAGGAACAGGAGGTCCACGCCGTGACCGGACGGCAAGGGGTCGTTCCGCAGGACCTCGGCCAGCGTGAGCAGCACCGCGACGCCCGAGCCGCCGTCGTTGGCGCCGGGGATCGGCTCACGCCGCCGGGAGGAGTCGGGGTCTTCGTTGGCCACGGGCCGCGTGTCCCAGTGGGCGGCGAGGAGGATGCGCGAGGGCGACCGCGGATCGAAGGAGGCGAGCACGTTGGCGAGCCGCAGCGTGTCGCCCTGTACCGTGACGTGCGTGAACTCGTGCACGGCGACGCTGTCGGCGAGTCCCCGCAGCCGCTCCGTCAGGAACGCCCGCATGGCCCGGTGCGCGTCGGTGTTCGGCACCCGGGGGCCGAACGCGACCTGCCTCTCCACGAGTGCGAACGCGGCGCCGCCATCGAAGACGGGCCGCTCCGCGGCGGATCCCGGTCGACCCCACCCCGAGACCAGCCCCAGGATCACGCCCGCGGTCAGCAGAAGCGCGCCGGCAGCGATCAGGATCCATGACAGGTCGGCCCGCCGTGGCTCGCGGCCCCTGGGAGGTCTCCGCCGCGGGGGGGCGTTCCGCACGCTCCTCGGACGCGCGGGGCGCCGGGCGGGAGGCCTGGGCATCAGAAGGTGAGGTCCACGAAGAGCTCGAGGCTGTAGGTCGTCGTCTCCACGTCGCGCTTCTCGTCGTCCCGGAGAAGATACGAGAATGCGATCCCGGAGCTGAGCTGGCTCAGGTCGTAGGAGAGCGCCGGGCGGATCTCCAGGGTCGCGGTCTTGGCGTTGAACGCCCCCTGGGGGGGGCCCCCTGCACCGGGCGGGTTGTCGGGCGCGCCGGCGAGCGAAAAGCCGGCCTCGGGTCCGGGAGTGATCTGGCCTCCCGTAGCCCCCCGCGTCACGTCCTCGCGCAAGCGCCGCGCAAGCGTGAGGCTCGTGCGCAGCGGGCCCTTGATGCGGTCGCCCATCAGGAACGGCAGCGGCAGGTAGACGCGCGTCCCCGGCCTGAAGAGGTAGTTCAGCGTGAGCTCCATCTCCTCCGCGGACTCCTTGCGCAGGTTGTCGTCCACTCCGCCGCGGACCGCCGTCACGTCGTTGTCGCTGCTGGTCACTCGAAAGTTCGTGATGAGTCCGCCCGCCCAGGTCGCCTGCACCCCCACCAGCGGTCCCCACCGCCGCCGGTCGTAGTGCGACAGCTCGAGCCCCTTGACTCGCGTGTCCCCGCGTTCCTTCTGGTAGTCCGACGTGAGATCCACCTGGCGGAGCAGGACCCCGAGGGTGCCCGGCAGCGCGCGCAGCGACCAGCGCGCGCTGACGTCCGGAAACACGAACTGCCGCTCGTCGTTGGCCCCGCCGAAGTAGATGCGCTGGTTGTCGCTGCGCAGGTATCCGCCCTGCAGCTGCAGGTTCGGCAGCGGAGAGAGACCGGTCTGGACCGACAGGCGGTCAACCTCGCCGGTGTTCTGCGCCCCGTCGGGGAACTCCGCGTCTTCGGGGGACTGCAGGCCGAACGTGAATCGCAGGTCGGGGTCGCCGGCGACCTGCCGGAACGTCGAGGTCTCGCGCTTCGAGCTCTCGAAGCGAATCGGCTGCAGCAGGCTGCGCAGGTCGAATCCCCCGGCCGTGCGCGCCGGCTGGGACGCCACGCCGGGCGCGCCCGGGCGGGGCTCCGCGCCGGACGCGCGGTCCAGCAGCACCGGCAGGTTCAGCTCCACGGTCCAGCCCTTGGCCACCTGGTTGCTGAAGTCGAAGAGGTTCTGCAGCTGGGTGACGCGGCTCACCTCGCGCGTGTGGTTGAGTCCGTAGCTCGCGTTGTAGTTGTAGCGCGGGATGAACCAGTCGCTGACCGGCGGCGACCACTGCAGATCGAAGCGCTGCGTGCGCAGGGACTCGATCCCCGGGAGCGGCGAGCGGTCGAGCTCGATCCCGGCCGGCTCGGGGAAGTTCAGGTCACGGGTCGTCGAGAGCGTGTAGTTCGCCCGCAGCGAGTTCGTGGGCTGCAGGACGACTGTGACGTCACCGGTCGCGGTGCGAGTCGTGTCCCGCGTCTCGAGAGTCGCCAGGCCTTCCTCGTCCGCGAACACGTTGAAGAAGCCCTGCGTCTTGTCGATCTCGTTGATGCCGTTGAGCGTCGTCCCGCTGAGCGCCACCCGGGAGGGCACGGGGTTCAGGTCCAGGTTCACGAGGCTGCGGAAGGCTTTGCTCTCCTTGACGAATCCGGGGAGCGGCAGCCCCCCGAGCACCTCGAACGGAAGGCCGATCGGACGCCGGGCGAAATCGGTGTCGTAGCGCAGCGTCACGTCCCAGGCGTCGTTCTCGCGGTCCACGTCCAGGGAGCCGTAGTCCTGGCTGCGCAGCGTGAAGCGCGCATTGAGCCGGTCCACGGTTGCGCGCAGGAGCCCGTTGCGCGAGTGCTGGCTGCGCCGCAGCGAGAGCGTCGTCACGCTCTGCACGCTGCTCACCTCCTGCCGGTCCCGCAGCGCGGGATCCTCGTTCAGATCGAGGTCGGAGCCGACGAGGAACAGCGGCCGATCGCGCGTCGAGAAGTGATCCACCGTGAGCGGCATCTCGATGCCGAGGCTGGCAGGCAGGAGCCGGTCCAGCTGGAACGTGGTACGCACGTCGAAGTCGCTGCGCCCGCGGTTGCTGACCTGTGCGGCCAGGTTGCGGAAGCGGGCAGCGCGGTTCTCGAGCTGCACGTCGACCGATCCCACGTCGGCCAGCCGGGTGGAGGCCGAGACGTACTGCGCGCCGCCGCCTTCGGTGACGGGCCCCGTGAGCCTCCACTCGTCGACCCAGAACGAGCCTTCCCGGATCTCCTGCCCCAGCTCGTTCTTCACCCCGATCGTGAGCTGGCTCACCTGGCTCAGGGTCGGCTGGGGCGAGCGGTCGTCCCGCAGGACGACCTCGTAGCGGCCGTCGCCGGAGGCGATGGTCCCTGTGGTCTCCCCGCTCTGGGCGAGGCGCTGCAGGAGCTGCGTCTTCAGGTCGGTGAACACGTCGAACTCGATGACGTGCTCCTCCCATGCGTTCTCCAGGAGCGGCGCTCGGTAGCGGTAGACGTTGAGGGTGTCCGCTCCGAACTCGACGAAGAAGGTGGGCGATTGCCCCGGGCCGGAGATCACGTTGCCGCCCACGCCCCGCTGCAGCTGCCCGTTCGTGAAGATCTGCATGCGCGCGTAGTCGAGGTAGTCCTCGCGGTCGTTGAGCGGCTGGTAGATGCGCGCTTCGGCGCCGGGGGGGATGTCGCGGTACGCCAGCACGAGCGACTGCTCCTTTAGCGGCTGCACGCCGGCGCGGATCACCTCGTCGGCGCGCTCCCGCTCCGCCCGCACGCCCGGCGGCGGGAAGTAGTCGGAGTTCTCGAGCGTGTTCACCTGGCTGACCGTGACGCTGTCCGAGCGATCGCCGGCGAGTGGGACTCCGAGGGAGTCCGCGACCCCGCGCTCCAGGAACGTGGAGCCAACCACCTCCAGCTGCGCGAGCGCCACGTCGTCATCGAAGGGCGCGCCCGGCAGATCGGGCCCGAAGTCCAGGAACGTCAAACGGACCGCCTGCACGCGCCGCAGGTCGGGCGAGCCGACCACCTCGTCCGGCCGCTGGAGTGGCAGCCGGAACTGACGGAAGCCGCCCTCGGAGCCGCCCCCACCGGAGCTGCCTCCGCCCGAGACGACGTAGCGGTCCGACGCCAGGTCCACGTCCCACCGCACGAGATCTTCGCGACCATCGAGTACCCCGTTCACGTCCAGGTCCTCGGCATCGAGCACGTCGTTGTTCTCCGCCCCCGATGGATTGGAGCCCTGGCGGAAGTCGTCATTGCCGTCGTCGCCGGGAACGGGCGTCCCGTCATCCCCGGCAACCCCGTCTAGGCCCGTGTCCTCGTCGGCGTCGAGCTGGTTGTCGCGGTTCGCGTCCTCGGAGTCGAGTGCGCCCACGCCGACCGGGGCGCCGGAGCGGTCGAAGCGCACGCCGTCCTCGCTCACCGTCCCCAGATCCACCAGGATCCGCCCGTTCGTCCCGCGGGCGAAGAACTCCAGGCTCTCCTGGCGGCTGAGGTCCGCGCCCTGGACCGAGATGCGGTGGGAGATGGAACGCCACGAGTCCTCGGCGTTGACAGCCGCCGACAGCGGCTCGCCCGCGTCCACCTCCAGGACCTCGAGCACGGCCCGATTGCCCACGTTCTGGTTCGTCGTCACCTGGTCGAGCGGCAGCGCACGCGAGCGAAACTCCAGTCCGCGAGCGTCCAGCAGGCTCAATCCCCTCCCCGCGGGGATCGAGCCGAAGAGATAGGTGCGGCTGTTCAGCGAGATGGTGCTGGCGACCTCGATACCTTCGAAGTCGTTCAGGAAGACCTGACCCTCGGTGTTGGGATTGGGGAGGTTGAGCGCGGCCTCTCCGCGCAGTTGGAAGGTGGACTCGCCGTCGGCGCGCAGAAGCGGCAGTCCGTCCAGCGCACGCGTGAGGAACGGCAGGCCCACCTCGTAGTTCCCGTCCACCTCCGCCACGATGCTGCGTGTGGGCTCCGCACCGAGGATCGGCCGGTTCGAGAGGCTTTCCGTGGTCTGCATGAGAACGCTGGAGTTCAGGAACAGCTCGTCGCGCGGCCGGTAGACCGCATTGAACCCTGCCACGCTGTTGGGAGCGAGGTTGAAGAGCGGAGCCACTTCATAGGAGATGTCGATCTGGGCCGTGGGGAAGCGACTGAAGAGGGTCTCGGGGTCCGAGAGCACGAGGCGGCCGAAGTCGTAGAAGATCTGATAGTCCTCGCCGCGCACCAGCGGCACGCCCCCGATCGTCACCGTCTCCGAGCCTTCGAGGATGTTCAGCGCGCCGAGCTCGATCTCGTTCGTCTGGCCCGCCTTCCCGCGATAGGTCGCCTGGATGAAGTAGATCTGGTCCTGCGTCGCCGAGACACGCTGCTCCGGCGCAACGCTGTAGAGCCCGGGATTGGGCACCTCCAGGTTCACGACGTCGGGCGGGAACGGCGCGGGCTGGAGGAAGGGCCGGATGTCGGGCAGCACGAGGAAGTCCGGGCCGCCGAACGGGTCCTTGCCGACGAACTGGTTCAGCGGCCGCTCGCCGGCGTCCGCCACGCCCAGGATCTGGCTGTACTTCAGCTGCTGGCCGTTCACCTCCTCGAAATCCACCCGCAGCTGACGGTTCCCGCGGTAGATGCTGAGGTCCTGCAGCAGCACTTCGGTTCCCCGCAGGGGGTAGACGTTCCGCAGCGTGTACTCGAAGGTGAAGTCGAGGCTGTCAGGGTTGACGCTCTTGATCAGCTTGAGGTCGAGCGTGTCGGCGTCCTGGAGCGACCCGATCGTGTCGCCGAGCACGTTTACGTATGAGACCGCCAGCGTCTCGTTGGCGTTGAGGGGCCGATCGGTCGTCACGATCAGATCGTCCACTACGTAGTAGTCCTGTCCCTCTACCAGCAGGTTGAAGAAGCCCTGACGGGTCTCGCCCGCGAACGCGGCCTCGTCGGCGGGGTTCACGAAACCGGTTCCGAACTTGGCGTTCGTCGCCACGTCGTCCGTCGGATTGCCGTTGTCGCGCCAGACGTTCAGGGTCTCGCCCTGCGGCAGCGAACCGGGATTGGCCAGCTGGGTGCCCTGGTTGGGGAAAGCGAGGCGCGGGCTGGCGAGCGAGTCGGGGTGGAACAGCAGGAAGAAGCGGTTGTTCTGGTACTGGGTGTCGTTGAGCTCGACGGTGACGGTCTCGACGACGCCCTGGGTGCGCGGGGTGATCGACAGCTGGCGCTGGGTCGTCTCGCCTTCCTTCCGGCTTGCGATGCCCCGGAAGTTCAGCGCGCCCAGCTGTCCCACCCCCTGCAGGCCGAAGCTCCCCTTGGTGGCGCCCACGTTGATGAAGCGCGACGGCGGCAGCGCGACGCTGATGTCGCCGAGCTCGAAGCGGCGCAGGATCTCGTCCTCGTCACCGGCGTAGTAGGCCGAGAGGAGGTTCTTGTTCTGGAACTCGCGCTCGCTGTTGAAATCGACCGCCAGATTGACCTTGCGACCCACCGTGCCGCGGATGTCAAGCTCGAGCAGCTGGTCCAGCTCCAGGTTCAGGTTGTTGCTCGGGAAGCCGGGGGGTCGGAGGTCGGGGTTCAGCGTCGTCTTGCCGCCGCCGAAGGAGACCCGCAGGCGGCCATTCACGTCGAGCGCGGACGTGCCGCCGAAGAGCGAGAGCACGCGGTTCGGGATCGGCAGCGCGTCCCCCGTGGCCAGCGTGTCGGCTGGCCCGGTCGCGCCCAGGGCCGTCGTGTCGCCCTCGGCCTCCCCTAGGGCGCCGGGCGCGCGGCCGCCGAGAAGCCGCTCCAGCTTGGCCTCCTGCCACGCCCGCGCCTCCTCGCGGACGCGCTGGGCCTCGAGGAAGGCATCGAGCGCCAGATTCTCGGAGGGGGCGGGTCGTCCCTCTCCGAACCCGGTCAGGTAGCGCGGCAGAAGGGACACGGTCGAGAGGTAGGGGGCGAAGGTGGCGACGGTGTCCGCTGGAGAGACCCCGCGGTCCAGCACGCCCGGGGAGAGGACGACGCCGATCCCCTCCAGCGGCGTCGGCCGGCTGGTCTGGACCTGCGCCGAGAGCGGTGCGCCGGCGGCGAGCGACAGCAGCGCCCCCAGGAGCACGCGCAAGCGGACGGATGCCGCCGCGGGAGCGCGCCCGGGCGGGGAGAGCGGATCGGCTGTCGGCACGTGCCTCTGGAAGCTGGTCACGCGCGCCGCACGGTCGCCCGTGCAGCGATGTCCTGGGACGCCTGCGGCGGGGGGATGTCGCGGTCGGGTACGTTCCTTGCCGGCGGTGCGGCAAACCTGTACGTCGAAATATAAGGACGCGCATTCCGGGGCTACAAGGGAGGGCGCCTCCCCGGAGCTCACTGCCTGGGCCGCTTCGGCGCGCGCGACGGGGGGCTCCGTGGAAAGGGTCCAGGGCTGAGGCTACCTTACGGCGATGCGCGAGGCCCGGTGAAGATCCTCTCGAGATACATCCTGAAGGAGCACCTGGGGCCGCTCCTCTTCGGGCAGGCCGTCTTCACCGTGATCCTGCTCATGAACCAGGTAGCGAGGAAGTTCGACGAGCTCGCCCGTCGCGACCTCGACCCGGAGATCATCGCCCACTTCTTCGTCCTCACTCTCCCCTTCATCCTGGCCGTCACCTTCCCCATGGGCGTGCTCGTGGCCACTCTCGCCGCGTTCGGCAGGCTTTCCGCCGACAACGAGATCACGGCCATGAAGGCCAGCGGCGTGAGCCTCTACGACATGCTCACTCCGCTGCTCGGCGCTGCCGGATGCCTGACGCTGTTCATGATCTGGTTCAATCACGGCGTGCTCTCGGAGACGAACCATGAGCTGAGCCGGCTGGAGGCTGACATCGCCCGCACCAAGCCGACGTTCGTGCTGCGGGAAGGCTCCATCAACGAGCCGGGCGGAAGCGGGAACTACCGTCTCGTGGTGGACCGCATCGACCGGCGCTCGGACCGGCTGTACGGCGTGCGCATCCACGACGCCAACGACCCCGCCCTCCAGCGCACGATCGTCGCCGACAGCGGGACCATGGGCTACTCGGCAAACGGGCGCGACCTGGTGCTGGACCTCCACAAGGGCACCGTGTACGAGCTCAAGCTGCGCAAGCCCTCCGAGCACCGCGCGCTGCACTTCGACCGCCAGCAGCTCGTGATCCGCAACGTCGGCAGCGTCCTGGAGCGCGGACAGGACGAGGACGATTACCGTACCGACCGCGAGATGAACTTCGAGCAGCTCCTGGCGGAGGTCCGCGCCGAGCGCGTGGAGCTGGCCGAGGCGGATTCAGCGGCCGTGAGCGTCGCGCGCGAGGAGCTGCAGGCCTATCTGACCGGGGCTTT
>JACCXV010000132.1 GCA_013696835.1 Gemmatimonadota bacterium
CCCTCGAGCATCCGCCTATGTGTCAGTGGTATGGGGCGAAGGAGTGTGCTCGTTGGGGGGGAGCTGCGCTGTTGGGCTGGGCTCGCGGGGGGTAACATCGATGGCAAACACTGAGGTTCCCGAGAACGGCGACGGAGGGGCCGCGATCCCGGATGGTCCGTCGGCCGAGCTGGTCGAGGATCACGTCGGCGAGCTGCGACTGACGATCGTGGCCGATTCGCTCCCCGAGCTCTTCTCCGAGGCGGCGCGGAGGGTGAGCGCGGAGTGCGGGCCGGTCGACGGGCCTCCGGGTCCGTGGGAGCCTGTCGAGCTCACGGCGCGGGACGTAGCGACGCTGCTGGTGGACTGGCTCAACGAGCTGATCGGCCGCTCCGAGGTCGAGGGGCGGGCGTACGACGAGGTGCGAGGGCTCTCCCTCTCCGACCGTTCCGGTGGCAGCGGCTCGGAGATCGGACCCGGAGTGCGACTCGTTGCGCAAGTGCGCGGCCGCACGGTCTCGACGTGGGAGTCGCCCCTGAAGGCCGCCACGTATCACAGCCTCGTCGTGGCTCCCGATCACGGCCGCTGGAGAGCCACGGTTCTCCTCGACGTTTGACGCTCGTGCCCGCCTGGTGACCGGCGGGTTCCGATGACGAGGCACACGGACAAGGAGGCTGAGAAGAAAGATGCCGGGAGCAGCGAGGCCCGTTCCTCGCGCGGCGGTGCACCGAAAGGGACCCGTCAGCTTCGAGATCGCGCCCACGTATCGCAGCGACATGCGCGTGCCGGCGCGCATCTTCGCCAGCGACGAGCTGCTCGGGCCGATGCTGGCCGACGACACGCTCACGCAGCTCGTGAACGTCGCCACTCTCCCCGGGGTCACGGGCCACGTGTGCGGGATGCCCGACATGCACGTTGGCTACGGGTTTCCCGTCGGAGGCGTCGCGGCCACGAGCATGCCGGACGGCGTGGTCTCTCCCGGCGGCGTCGGCTTCGACATCAACTGCGGCGTGCGCCTGCTCTCGACTCCCCTGCTCCGTTCAGATCTCGGCAAACGGGCCGAGGCTCTGGTGCACGAGATCGCGCGCGCGATCCCCGCGGGCACCGGCCGCAACGGCCCCTGGCGCCTCTCGGACGACGAGCTCGACGGCGTGCTCGCGAGCGGCAGCGGATGGCTCGTGCGCGAGCGGGAGCTCGGCCTGCCCGAAGACGTCCTGCATACGGAGTCCGAAGGCATGCTCGCGGGGGCCGATCCCGACAAGGTCTCGCGGCGCGCCCACGACCGCGGGCGCGATCAGCTGGGCACGATGGGCTCCGGCAACCACTTCGTGGAAGTGCAGGAGGTGGACGCGCTGTTCGACGCGGATGCCGCACGCGCGATGGGCCTGGCGGAGGGCCAGGTGACGATCCTCATCCACAGCGGCTCACGCGGTCTCGGCCACCAGGTGTGCACCGAGTACGTTCAGCTGATGGATCGCCGCCTCGCCCACGCCGGCATCACGCTTCCCGATCGGCAGCTTTCCTGCGCTCCCGCGTCGTCCCCCGAAGGGCAGGCGTATCTCGCGGCGATGGCCGGCGCCGCGAACTTCGCCTGGTCCAACCGGCAGCTCATCGGCCACCGCGTGCGCGAAGCCGTGACGCGCACGTTCCCCGACGTCGGGTCGCAGGACGTGCGCGTGGTTTACGACGTGGCGCACAACATCGCCAAGGTGGAAGACCACGCGGCGGGACGCGTCTGCGTCCACCGCAAGGGCGCCACGCGAGCGTTCGGGCCCGCGCATCCCGAGATGCCGGCGCGCTATCGAGGCATCGGCCAGCCGGTGTTCATCCCCGGAAGCATGGGCACGGCTTCCTACGTGATGGCCGGCCTCGACAGCTCGATGACGGCTTCCTGGGGCAGCGCCTGCCACGGTGCGGGCCGGGCGCTCAGCCGCACGGCCGCGCGGAAGAAGATCGACGGCGCCACCCTGCGGAGGGAGCTGGAGTCGCGCGGGATCTTCGTTCGCAGCGCCTCGAACAAGGGCCTGGCCGAAGAGGCTCCCTTCGCCTACAAGGACGTGGAGGAGGTCGCGCTCGTCGTCGAGCGTGCGGGGCTCGCGCGCCGCGTGGCGCGCCTGCGGCCTTTCGGTGTCGTCAAGGGGTGAGGCCGGGGTACCTCCGCCCGCGGCACTTCGGTCGTGGGCGCGACAGCGGTCTCTGGCGGGAAGGGACGGGCGGGGGTTGAACGAAGTGCTCGTCTAGCTGGCAGAACGTTCGATCAGGCACAAAAAAAGCACAAAAAAAGCCCAGGAGCCTTGTCCGTGGCGGGGGACCAATCCGCAGCTCCTGGGCCGGTGACCTGTTTGGGATTCCGCGAGGCAACCCGCTGGGAAGCCCAACTGCGGTTGCCTAACGTTCAGGCACCTCACGTGTCCGGGTTGTACTGTCACTAGGCAATGGACCACCTCC
>JACCXV010000310.1 GCA_013696835.1 Gemmatimonadota bacterium
CCCGCCGCCCGCCGCTCCAGGGGACGGCCATGCCGGCGGGAGCGGTGAGCGTAGCCGGCGGCGGGGGAGGGCCTCGCGCCAGGCGATTCACGAGCCGCCACCCGTGACACGGATCCACGTCGACGAGGTGCACGCGGCACTGCTGCGGCTCGAGCCGTACCTCCCGCGCCTGCGCGCGGCCCGGCGCGACGCGGCAGCGGGGAACCCCCCCGCCGAGGCCGCAACGCATCCCTCGACCGTGCCCGCGCCTCGCGCGCGTGCACAGGGTGCTATCCCGCCGGCCCCGCTGCGCTCCCTCGGACCACGCTGACGAGGAGGACGGACGATCCTTCCGATCCCGGCGTGAAACTCTACGGGCGGCTGCTGCGCTACCTGTGGCCCCACCGCGGCCTGTCCGCCCTGAGCTTCGCGATCATGCTACTCTACGCCGTTCTCGACGGCGTGAGCTGGGTGATGTTCGTGCCGTTCCTGCGCATCCTCTTCGACCCGGGTCCCGGCGGCGGCGCAGAGGTCGCCCGCTGGGTCGAGCCGCCGCCGCCCTCCTGGGCTGCCAGCGGCGGCGGGGACGGCGCGGAAGTGCCTTCCGCGGCCGGCTCGGAGCTGGCCCGCGCCGCGGGCGGACTCCGGGACTGGCTCCTCGATGCGGTCGGGGGGTCGACCCGCATGGAGACCCTGACGCACGTCTGCGTCGCCATCCTCGTCGTGTTCCTCCTGAAGTCGATCGTCAACTACGCGCAGCTCGTGCTCCCGCGCGTGGTGGAGGAGCGCGCTGCGCGCGACCTTCGCAACGAAGTCTTCGAACACCTGCACCGCTTGTCCCTGCCGTTCTTCCAGCGCGTGCGCTCCGGGAACATCCTGAACGTGGTCGTGAGCGACATCGGCCGGATCAAGCCGACGTTCTCGCAGGGCGTCCACCGCCTCGCGCAGAAGGTTCTGGAGGCGGGCGTGGCGCTCGCCGTCCTGCTGTACACTAGCTGGAGCCTCACGCTCGTGACGCTCCTGGTCGTGCCGCCGCTGATCTACATCGTCGTGCAGGTCGCGCGCCGAATGCGCGCTTACAACCGGACGGCCATGGCGCAGTTCGCGGAGCTGACCGGGAAGGTGCAGGAGAACATCTTCGCGATGCGCGTCATCAAGGCCTTCACGGCCGAGGGGCGCGAGGTGCGGCGATTCCGCCGCGACAACCGCGCCTACTATCGAACGGCGCTGAAGGCCGGGCGCTACGGCGTGATCGGCACGCCGCTGTCCGAGTTCGTGGTCGCCGCGGGGGTGGTTCTGATCCTGTGGTACGGCGGGTACCAGGTGCTCGTCCAGCGCACGCTCGAGCCCGAGATGTTCTTCCTGTTCCTCGCGTTCACGATCAAGCTGAACGCCCCGCTCAAGTTCCTCAGCCAGTTCAACGAGATGATCCAGCCCGCGCTGGCCGCCGCCGAGCGGATGTTCGGACTGCTGGACACCGTTCCCGAGGTCGCCGAGCCGCC
The DNA here is from genome assembly GCA_013696835.1 of Gemmatimonadota bacterium. Classification (GTDB taxonomy): domain Bacteria; phylum Gemmatimonadota; class Gemmatimonadetes; order JACCXV01; family JACCXV01; genus JACCXV01. The sequence goes on from JACCXV010000310.1 coordinate 1,482, forward strand.
CGACCCGGTGCGCATCGCGTCCTTCCGCGACCGCATCCGCTACGAGGGCGTCTCCTTCGAATACGAGGGCGATGGAGATCCGGCGGCGCGGTCGCTCCCGGCCCTGCGTGGCGTGAGCCTGGAGATCGCGCGCGGGGAGATCGTGGCGCTCGTGGGGCCGAGCGGCGCCGGGAAGTCGACGCTGGTGGACCTGCTTCCCCGATTCCACGATCCCACGGCTGGCCGCATCCTGCTGGACAGCCACGATCTCCGCACCCTGGCGCTCGATGACCTGCGGGGGCTGCTGGGGATCGTGACGCAGGAGACGCTGCTCTTCCACGACACGGTGCGCACGAACATCGCCTACGCCAATCCAGCCGCCACGGCGGAGGCGATCGTGGAGGCCGCGCGCACGGCCAACGCGTACGACTTCATCCGCGCGCTGCCGCAGGGCTTCGACACCGTGCTCGGCGAGCGGGGTCTGCGCCTCTCCGGTGGAGAACGCCAGCGCATCGCGATCGCCCGCGCCGTCCTCAAGAACCCGCCGATCCTGATCCTCGACGAGGCCACATCATCCCTCGACACCACCTCCGAGCGACTCGTTCAGGAGGCTCTTCACCGGCTGATGCGCGAGCGCACGACCATCGTGATCGCGCACCGGCTGTCCACCGTGCGGCATGCCGACCGCATCGTGGTGCTGGCGGGCGGGGCAGTCGTGGAGGAGGGGACGCACGCCGAGCTCCTCGAGCACGGCGAACTGTACCGCCGGCTCCACGAGGCCCAGTTCCAGGAGATGCCGCGCGGCGAGCCAGCCACGTCGCCGGCGTGAGCGGCGAGCCCCCGGCACCCCAGGCTGCGGCACGCGCGGCAGGGGCTCCCCTGCCGTCTGCCTTCTACGAGCGGCCAGGTCTCAACGTCGAGACCTACGATGCGCGCCTGGATCCCGCCGGCACGCCCATCGAAGGCGACGTCGAGTTCTACGTGGCGCAGGCAGCCCGCTTCGGAGGCCCGGTCCTGGAGCTGGGATCCGGCACCGGACGCATTGCCTGGCCCCTGGCCGCTGCGGGTCACGACGTCGTGGGGCTCGAGCTCTCCGCGCCCATGCTGCGACTGGCCAGGCAGCGCGGCGCCGCTCTGCCGCCCAGCGTGGCGGCGCGCGCGAAGCTCGTGCAGGGCGACATGCGCGACTTCGATCTGGCGCGCGACTTCGATCTGGCGCGCGACTTCCCCCTCGCGCTGGTTCCCTTCCGCGCTTTCCAGCTCCTGCTGACGCCCGGCGAGCAGCGCTCCTGCCTGGCTTGCGCGCACCGGCACCTGCGGTCCGGGGCCCGCCTGATCCTCGACCTCTTCGATCCGCGCCTGGACTGGTGCCACGCGGGCGGCGACGGGGCCGAAGGGCTGCGTGCACGGGAGGCGCACAAGGCGGCAGGCCTCATGCGCCGCGAGCAGGTGGCGCATCCGGTCACGGGCAACGTCGTGCAGGTGCGGGTGGTAACGCACGAGAACGACCCCGTGCGCCAGATCAGCAGGCAGGTATGGCGCTTCACGGAACGCTCCACGGACGGCAGGGTGCTCCGGCGCGAGGAGGAGACCCTCGCCCTGCGCTGGACACATCGGCAGGAGATGCGCTACCTGCTGGAGCTCACGGGGTACAGCGTGGAGGCCGAGCTGTCGGACTTCCGCGGATCGCCCCCTGCGTACGGCAAGGAGCAGATCTGGATCGTGCGGCGGACGTGAGGCACCCGTGCGGCGGACGGGAAACGGGGACGAGGCCTAGGGAGGCCCTGCCGTGCACGCGATGAGCTCCTCCACTTCGCGGATCACGCACGCGGATTCGATCGCGCGCACGTTGCCTCGCGCGTGGTCGCTGACCGCGCGGATTCGGCCCGGCGGCTGCCAGACCGCCGGATCTCCCGAGCCGTAGAGCCCCACGATGGGCACCCCGGTCGTGGCTCCCACGTGGAGCACGCCCGTGTCGGGGCAGACCAGCAGTCGGGCACGGCGCAGCAACGCCGCGAGCTCCTCGATCGCGAGCGGGGGCAGCAGGTCGTGAGCCGGCACCCCGCTCCCGACGAACCAGGCGCGCGCCCGCTCCTCGCTGGGGCCGAAGGAGAGCAGGGCTCGAAAGCCCGCCCTCACGCAGTGCTCGCGGACCTCCAGGAAGCGTTCGAGCGGCCAGCGGTTGTGGACCTGCTTGCTGCCGGGGTGTATCACGACGAAGGGGGTCGCGTCCTCCACCTCCGCGGCGCGCAAGACCTGCCGGGCGCGCTCCTCGGCCTCGGGGCCAGGCTCGAGTTCCAGGCTGCGATCGACCACCTCCACGCCGAAGGGTTGCAGGACGCCGCTGCACACGTCGATCTGATGCGCCTCGCGGGGAAGCCGCAGCGGGACGATGCAGTTGTAGGCGACGTTCGAGTGCGCCCCGCCGAAGCGCTCGGCGTCGTAGCGGATGCGGACCGGGGCGCCGCTCATTCGCGCCAGCATGTCCAGCGTGGCGTGGCAGCGGATGCTGACCAGCGTGAGACAGGCATCCGGCCCCCACGCGCGAACGTCGCGCGCGGTCTCGGCGAAGCGCACCGGCTTGACGCCCGCTCCCAGCACGAAGAGCCGCGACAGGGCCGGGTTGTGTCGCCACACGGCGGCGTTGCGCCAGCCCGCCACGAGGCCGATCTCCAGATCGGGGTACGCGCGGTGCAGGGCCCGTACGGCGGGCGTCGCCACGAGCGCGTCGCCCAGCGTGTAGAGCTCCCGCAGCACGACGATCCGCCGCATGGCCTCGAAGCGAATGCCCGAAGGCTGCCGTTGCGGGCCCGCGTCGAGCGCCAGCAGAGGATAGAGCAGACGCCTGGAGCCGCGGGCCAGGCCGAGGCGCACGTGCCGGACGGCTGCGGGTGAGCGGCGAGTCACGCCGGTACCCGCCGGGGTGCGCCACCCGCCGAGGGCGCCTGCGAGACGCCGGCCGCTCGCTCGCTGCAGGCGAGCGCGAACTCCCCGAAGCGCCCGTCGACCGCGGCTGCGAACCCCTCCTCGTAGCCCTGCACCATGCGCTCCAGCGAGAAGTCGCGCTCGACCCGCGCACGCGCGGCTGCGCCGAGGCTCTCGCGCAGCCCCGGGTCCTCGGCGAGATGGTCGAGCTCTTCGGCGAGGGTGCCGGCGTCGTCGGGTGTGAACAGCCGCCCTTCCGACGGCGCTGCTAGCAGCTCGGGAACGCTTCCCGCGTGCGCGGCGACCACGGGGCGCGCGCAGGCCATCGCCTCGGCCACGGCGAGCCCGAATGATTCCACGCGCGAGGGCAGGGCCACCACGTCGAAGGCATTGTAGGCGGCGACGGTGTCGCTCTCGAAACCGGCGAAGACCGCCCGCACGCCGGCGGCGGCCGCCAGGTCACGCAGCGGCGATTCGTCCTCCCCCTCACCCACGAAGGCCAGCGTGGGCCGTGAGCGCGAAGCCGCCGCGGCCGCGATGAGGACGTGCTGAGCCTTGCGGCGCCGCTGCAGCTGTCCCACGCACCCGACGAGATACTCCCCGCGCGCAACGCAGTGCGCGGAACGCCAGGCGGCACCCGCGTCGGGCTGCCGTCGGAAGCGGCCCAGATCCACGCCGTTGTGGACGACGGCGACGGCTCGCGCGTCGGGGAAGCGCTCCAGCAACCGGTCGCGGATGAAGAACGATGGAGCGATGGATCCCTTCACCCAGCCCCGGAGCAGCCGGCGCTGGACGCGCTTGCCGGACCGGCGCCCCGCGCCCGCGTTCCCGGCGCCGGGAGTTTGCCCGGTCGGGTCCGGAC
>JACCXV010000340.1 GCA_013696835.1 Gemmatimonadota bacterium
CGGTGGGCCGCCTGGAGGATCGTCCCGCCAGGGGTCTCGTACACGCCGCGGGACTTGATGCCCACCAGACGGTCCTCGACCACGTCGGCGCGTCCGATGCCGTGCGTGCCCCCGACCCGGTTGAGGCGCTCGATCAGCTCGAGCATTTCCAGCCGCTCGCCGTCGATGGCGACCGGCCGCCCGGCGTCGAACTCGATCTCGAGGTAGTGCGGCATCCGTGGAGCGTCCTCCGGAGCGGCCGTGAGCAGGTACATCGAAGCGTCCGGCTCCCAGCCGGGGTCCTCCAGCGGGCCTCCCTCGTGCGAGACATGCCACAGGTTGCGGTCGCGCGAGTAGAGTTTCTCGGGGATCGCGTCCAGGGCGAGGCCGAGTGAGGCGGCGTAGGTGAGCGCCTCCTCGCGCGAGCGGATGGACCACTCGCGCCACGGCGCGATCACGCGCAGGTCCGGTGCCAGCGCGGCATAGGTGAGCTCGAAGCGCACCTGGTCGTTGCCCTTGCCGGTGCATCCATGCGCCAGCGCGCCGGCGCCGATCTCCCGGGCGACACGAACCTGGTGGAAGGCGATCACGGGCCGCGCCATGGCCGTACCGAGCAGGTATTTCCGGGCGTAGACGGCACCGGCGCGCACGGTGGGGAGGACGAACGATTCGACGAACTCGCGGCGCAGGTCCAGGAGGTGGAAGTCGCTCGCTCCGCTCTGGAGGGCCCGCTCGCGCAATCCCTCCAGCTCCTCCCCCTGGCCGACGTCGGCGGCGACGCAGATCACGTCGGCCCCGTGCGTCTCGCGCAGCCAGGGCACGATGATCGAGGTGTCGAGCCCGCCGGAATAGGCGAGAACGACCTTCACGAGCGCGTCAGTGAATGATTATGCACCCATCAATCATAATTATTCACCACGGCTGCGCAAGCGCGCCCCCGTCCTGATCCCACTCGCGATCGTCGCCAGCCGGCCGAGCACGGCCTTCGCCTGGCGGGCGCGACGCAGCACGACGAGCACGGTGTCGTCGCCCGCCACCGTCCCCAGCACCTCCGGCCACGCGGCGCGGTCCAGGGCGGCCGCAACCGGCTGCGCGGACCCCGCGACCGTTCGCACAAGCACGAGGTTGCCGGATGCGCCGGCACTCGCGAACAGATCGGGGAGCAGGCGCTCGAGCGGAGGAGACGCGGCCCCCTCATCGCCCCCAGCAGACGCGTAGCGCCCGCCGCCGGAGGCGCCTGGAAGCTTCACGAGCCCCAGCTCGCGCAGGTCCCTCGACAGGGTGGCCTGCGTCACCCGGACACCGCGGCCCTCGAGCCGCGCCCGCAGCCGTTCCTGGCTGGTGATGCGCTCGCGACGGATGAGCTCGAGGATGGCCTGCTGGCGCTCGCGCTTCCGCATGGGTTCCTTGGACGGAAGGAGACGGGGGCACTGGGCACGGCACGTCCGGCACCGCAGCCGGAAAGTCGCCGAATGCAGCCTAGGCGCTGGCGGGGGAGTGTCAACGGCTTACCTCCGGTCAGTCGCCGCGTTAGAATCGCGGCGGAAGCCCGCACGCACCGGATGAGCTGGAGAAGCCCGGACCCTCAGCCCAGGCAGGTGAAGGCATGGAGGCACGCGATCTGGCCGGCATACGGGTGTACGAAGAGCTCGAGGATTGGTCGCGGGACGCCGAGCTGCTGGAGTTGGTCCGCACGTGCGTCGAGGCGCAGAGGGAGGCGGCGGAGCCGGTGTTCCGCACGGCCTTTCACGGCGACCTGGCCGCGGGCGAAGCGGCCGTCTCGGAGGAGGCTCTGCGCGAGATCCTGGCCAGCGGGCGCGACGTGCACGGCATCTCGAAGGAGCGGCACATCTCGAACGTGATCGTGTTCAACGCGGCCAACATCGCCGACGCCGTGCGGAGCCAGGAGGTGCGGTCCACGCGCGAGCGGGTCGACGAAGCCGTGGCCGAGCGGATCCACAGCAGCTTTCAGGGGGGTGGCAAGCTCACCGTGACGTCCAGCGGCCACTTCTGGTACCCGCCCGGGGCCTACATGGCGTGGCACACCAACAGCGGCGCGCCGGGATGGCGAATGTACGTCAGCTACGCGGAGGAGCCCGGCCGCTCGTTCTTCCGCTACCGCGAGCCGGGCAGCGGCGAGATCGTCACGTCGCGGGACGATCGGCTGAACGTGCGGCTCTTCGAGATCCGTGCCGACCGGCCGCTGTGGCACGCGGTGTTCTCCGACACGCATCGCTTCAGCCTGGGGTACGT
>JACCXV010000402.1 GCA_013696835.1 Gemmatimonadota bacterium
GGCGGGGGCTGGAAGGAGGCGGAGGACTTCGTCGACGAGGTGCGGGACGTCACGCCGGCCGACGTCCAGCGCGTGATGAGCACGTACGTGACGGGTGTGAACTTCGCGGTTCTGGGAGATCCCGCGAAGGTTGACCGCGGGCTGTTCACGTCCCTGTGAGGAAGGAGAGAAAGGCACCCATCCTGCGCGGCCGTGACCTGTGGGCTCGCGTGGCGGTCGCGGGCGTGACGCTACTGTCCGGATGCGGTGGCGACGGGCCCTCGGGGCCGCGCGACGAGCCACGGACTCTGGACGTCGAGGTGGTGGATTTCAGCTACCGGCCCGACACGGTGAACGCACGGGTGGGTGACACGATCCGCTGGATTCAGCGCGACGCGATCCCGCACACGGTGACGGCGGGAACTCCGGCCGGCCCCCGGCCGGAGCTGTTCGACGAGCCGCTCGACCAGGTTGGCGCTGTGGTGGAAGTGGAGCTGACGACCTCCGGGACCGTGTCGTACTTCTGCAGGCCGCACCCCGGCATGCTGGGTACGATCGTCATCGAGCCCTGAGCGGCGTCAGGGGGAATCCAGCGTCAGATCGATGCAGGGTCAGGGGCGATCGAGGAGTACGATCGCCGGCGCGGAGACGTTGCCCAGCCCGTCCGAGATCGTCGCCGTCACGCGGATGATCCCACGCGGCAACTCGATGCCCCGCGGCAGCGACTCGAGCTTCGCGCCCCGCGCGCCGGGAGTGAAGTAGGGCGACACCACGACCCGGCGGCCGTCCTGTCCGTCCGCGAACACCTTCAGCGTCTTTCGGTCGAGGCCGGTCCCCGCCCTGTCGGCATAGCTCAGCTCGAGAAGGGGCCCGCCTGCGGCGCGCTCGCGGAACTCGACGGCGGGCGGGGGGAAGCGCCTCCCGCGCGAGTCGCCTCGGCGGCCGAGCTCGGTCACCTGAACGCGGTAGTCTCCAGCCAGCTCGCCCTCCAGCCGCGGCAGGACCGCGAAGCTCAGCCTGCCGGCGGCGGGCGCGGTCCAGAGCAGCCGGCCGGTGCCGACCAGGAAGACCGGACCGCCGTCGAAGCTGGCCACGAGCGCGCCGCCCGGGATGGCACCCCCGCTGTCAGGCTCGAACCCCCGCACGCTGCCGTCCACGTCCAGGAGCAGCCGCTCGCCAGCCTCGAGCCGCCCGGGATACGGCACCGGATCGGCGGGCGTGGCCGTTGACGGCACGGCGACCATCGCGTCGGCGCGCGGCGCTCCCTGAGCGTGCACGGTCCCGCTCCACACCCCCCAGCTCGCCGTCAGGAGGAGCACGCCGGGCGGGACGACGCGCGCGATCACCGGCGCCTGGTCTCCAGGCGCTGGGCCACGTCGGCGAGGGTCACGCCGCGCGAGCGGAGGAGCACCGCCGCCGCCAGGATCTCGAGCGATCGGCCGTTCACCTTCACGGCAACGGACAGCGCGTTTCGGACGGCGCGCGGCTGGAGCTGCCCACGCGTCCCGTGCACCCGCCTCCCGCCTCGACCACTGCCCCTCCCAGAGCCGCATCCGTGTCCCAGCGGCCGATCGGCAGCAGCTCCGGCCGCCGGCCGCGGAAGACGGCGACCTCCCGGAACCCCGCCACTCGCGCCAGCCGCTCGGCCTCGTGCAGCCCGCGATCCACATGCTCCGGCGCGTGGCCGTCGGTGCCCAGCGTGATGAACGGCACCCCCGACGCTCGCGCGCCCCCAGTTGACCATCTCCAGCACGCGCTCGAAGTAGGGCCCGTACACCGCTTCCTCGGAGCGCCCGGCAAAAGCCCGCTCGGCCCCCGGTCCGCCCGAGACCTGGAGGTCGTCCACAACGTGCACGGAGCCGAGCAGGAAGTCGAAGGGAAGCGCCCGCGCCAGCTCCTCCAGTCCCGCGCGCCATTCCGGCCGGTACTCGAGCTCCGCTCCGAACAGGATCTCGACGTCGGACACGCGCCGCCGGCAACGCTCGACATCGTCGAGGCAGGACCCCAGGCGTCGCCGAGCGTCCTCCAGGTCGAGCACCCAGGTCTCGCCGTCGTCCAGCAGTGTCTCGACGTGGTTCGTAAGGCACACGACATCCACACCGCGCGCGCGCGCAGCCAGCGCCAGCTCCTCCACGGTTCCGCGGGCATCGTGCGAGTGCGCGGTATGGCAATGGAAGTTCACGCGCGGCATCGGTCGAGCGCCTCCAGGAAGCGCGTGTCCTCCTCCAGCTTGTCGCCGTTCAGCCGTGCCAGGAAGTCCCCCTCACGGCGGAGCGCCAGCCGTCCCGATCGTGTCGGCTGCACCAGCCGGAAGCGTCAGCAGGACTCCCGGCTGCGGGTCGCGTCCTTCGACGACTCGATGCATCTCTCCGTCGGCGGTCGGTGCGCCCACGATCACCCGCCGCAGCCTGAAGCGGGGAGGGTCCGCGCCAGGCTCACGGCGGATCTCGTAGACGACCCCACTCTCCAGGAAGAGACAGCTCTCGGACGCCGCGGCCCGGCGATCCGCGCACTCGCGCGAATCCAGCGCAGCGAGCAGGCGGTGCTCCGGCGAGCCCGGAGGCAGGGCCGCGATGCCGGCGGCGCCGAGGCTCGCCAGGCTGCGTCGTCCGAAGAAGGGCCACGGCAGGAGGGGAGTGCGCGAGGGCACTGGCGGCGGGAGGACCACGGCACCGTCGATCGCGGGAGGCCTCGCGGCACCGCCCACTGTGACGG
>JACCXV010000407.1 GCA_013696835.1 Gemmatimonadota bacterium
CCTCCGGCGCTTGCCCGCCGAGCTGCGTGGAGACCGCCTCGTCGATGAGCAGCGCGATCAGCTTCTCGGCCGTGTCAGGCGAAAGGCCGTCGCGAGCGGCTCGGTCGCGGGCCGCGGCGAGGACGAGTGCCTCCTGCGTCGCATCGTACACCGGCTTCTGGGAGCTCGACTTCCGCCTTCCGATGACGCGCGCGACCCGGGTACGCTCGGCCGCGAGGCGGACGATCTGATCGTCCAGCTGCTCGATCCTGCGCCGCAGCTGCGAGATCTCGGCGGGCTGCTTCCTCGGAGGTGCCTCGGCTGGGCGCCGGCCTTCCGCTGCAGATCCACCAGCGGAGAGGGCGGCATGACCCCCGGCAGGAATGGAAGCTGCGAGCGTCCGGCCCTCCAGCCGGGCGTAGCCTTCGAGATCCTGCATCAGCGCCGCGAACTCTTCCGGTGCCAGCGACTGCGCGCCGTCGGAGAGCGCCGCCTCGGGGTCGGGATGCACCTCGATGAGCAGCCCGTCCGCGCCGGCCGCGAGAGCCGCCTTGGCCGCCGCGGGAACGAGTGACCGCACGCCCGTCGCGTGGCTCGGATCCACGAGCACCGGCAGGTGCGTCCGCTCCTTCAGCACGGCGACCGCGTTCAGGTCGAGGGTGTTGCGCGTGGCGGTCTCGAACGTCCGGATGCCACGCTCGCACAGCACCACGCGCGGGTTCCCGGCCTGCACGATGTACTCGGCGGAGAGGAGCAGCTCGGTCACGGTTGCGCTCAAGCCCCGCTTCAGCAGGACGGGCTTGCCGCAGCGGCCAAGCGCCTTGAGCAGCTCGTAGTTCTGCATGTTGCGCGCACCCACCTGGAGCATGTCCGCGCGCTCGGCGACGAGGCCGATCTGCTCCTCCGACATGACTTCCGTCACGAGCGCGAGGCCGTTCTCGGCGGCTGCCTCGGCCAGCAGGTCGAGTCCCGCCGGGCCCAGCCCCTGGAAGCTGTACGGCGAGGACCGCGGCTTGAACGCTCCCCCGCGCAACGCGTTCGCGCCGGCATCCGCCACCGCGCGGGCTGCGATGCCGATCTGCTCGCGGCTCTCTACCGAGCAGGGTCCCGCGGCGATGAAGAGGACCTGGCCGCCCACCGCGATCCCGCGGTCCAGGAGCACCACCGACCCCTCGTGCTTCGCACCCCGCGAGACCAGCTTGTACGGCTCCAGGATCCGCACGGCGTGCGCCACGCCTGGCGCGGTCTCGAGCCCCTCCATCTCGGGCTTGCGGGCATCGCCGAGCACCGCGATCACCACGCGCTCGCTGCCGCGGATCAGGTGCGCGCGGAAGCCGAGCGCCTCGACCCGCTGCACCACGTGGGCGATCTGCTCCTCGGAGGCGCCGGACTGCATGGTGAGGATCATCGAGAGCTCCTTCGTTCGCTGTCCGTTTCGCGCGCCCCGGCGGGCCCGCCTTCCTTCATCGATCGCTCGTCCTTGCCCGCTCGAGGAGCACGAAGGTGGTGACGTTGTTCGGGCTGTCGGCGATCCCTTCCGCCAGGATGACGCCGCCATAGCGCTCGGCTGCCGCGGCACCCGCGATGGCCGCCACTCCCCGGGGTCGGCTGGCGCAGATCTCCTTGACCGCTCCCGCCGTGTCCGCGGCGCGCTTGGGGTTCATCCACGGGTGCGCTGCGAAGAAGCGCCGGCACTGCCGGAGCGCGATCGGATGCGAGCGGACCTCCACGATCTGCCCGAGCTCGGCCGGAGCGGGCGCGATCAGGCACTGCCGGATCGTGAGCGACACCTCGGCGACAGTCGCAAGGCCATGCCGGTCGAGGATCTCGGGCAGGGCGAGAACCTCACCGGCGAGGGAGTTTACAACGGGCAGGACGCCGTAGCGCACAGCTCCCGAGGCGACCGCTCCGGCTGCCTCGTCGAACGAGCCGAATGAGGCGAGGCTGGGGGAGTCGACCAGTCGCCGGGCCGCGCTCTCACTGAAGGAGCCCGGCTCCCCCTGGATCGAGACGGTCGCGCCGGGCGCTACCGCGACGGTCGTCACCGCCCTCGGTCGCCGGGGTCGAGCGCCTGCCGCAGACGCCGCACGGGGCTCTGCAAGCCGTGGTGCTCCGCCAGCTCGTCGAGGCGCGCGTCGCAGCGAGTCCCGCCCCAGGTTCGGACCTCCACGTCGAGTCGAATTGGAACGACCTCACGCATGGCGGTGAGGTAGTCCGCCGCGTCGCGTATGGCGGCGCGCAGGGCGGGGGAGCGCTGGAGCGGCGGCCCCGTTCGCCGTTGCGCCGTCGCGTCGGCCACGAGAGCCTGCAGGTCGGGATAGGCTTGCACGAGCGCCCGAGCGGTCTTTTCCCCCACGCCACGCACGCCAGGAAGCCCGTCCGAGGGATCTCCCCTCAGGATGGCGAAGTCCGCGTAGCGAGAGGCGGGAACCCCATATCTCGCCTGCACCTCTGCTTCGTCCAGGATCCGGAGCTCCGAGACGCCTGTGACCGTGAAAAGCACGCGGACATGCGGGTCCCGCACGAGCTGGATTAGGTCCCGGTCGCCGGTCACGATCTCCGCGCGCTCGCTCTCCCGCAGGCCTGCGCAGAGCGCGCCGATCGCGTCCTCGGCTTCCCAGTCCGGCGCCTCCGCCTGAAGGAAGCCGAACGCCTCGAGCACCTCCCACAGCAGCTCGAACTGCCGGGCGAGCGCTTCCGGCTCCTCCGTCCTGTGCGACTTGTAACCGGAGTAGGCGGACACCCGCTGCGCCGGTCTCCAGTCATGGTCGTGGACGTGCACGGTCTCGTCGGGATGGCGCGATCCGATCAGCCGCGCCGTCATGTCGAGGTACCCGTGAGCGGCGTTGACCGGCCTGCCCTCGCGGTCCGTGACCGACTGCGGCACGGCGAAGAACGCGCGGTACAGGAGGCTCGATGCATCGAGGAGCAGCACCGTGCCTGCGGGGTTCTCCCCCCTGATGACCCCGGAAACCTCACGTCCGATCGGACCCGTACGGGTGCGGGTGCCGGGGGCTGGGGGAGAGGAAACAGAACGAACCATTTGCGATGAGCCTTGTCCGTGTTCTGACGTTCCCGCTTCACTCAACTGGCGAATCCGGCCGCTGAGCTCGATCGTCAGGCAGCCCCGGCGTGTTCCGTTCAGCGATCAGGAGAACGTATGCACAGGCTGCCGGTACCGGCGATCATCCCCCTGCTCCTCCTTGCCTGCGTGCTCGATGTCGGCGCCCAGGACTCTGCACCGCCTTCGGGTACCGGTGAGGAAGAGGTCCGGGCGGTCGTTCGAGCGTTCTATTTTCACCTGAGCCATGGGGATTGGGAGGCGCTCATCTCGCAAATCCTGCCTGCGAAGGTCACTGCGCGCTGGAGCCCATCTCAGCCCAACTCCACGGCGTCGCCTGGAGCCCCCGGTACATCGCACGTCACTCGCCGCATTGCGGTCGAGGTGGAGTGCGCTTCGGATCACGGGCCCCGAGTCGATCATGCGGTGGTGACGCTCGAGGGAAAATGGGCCTTGGCACGGGTCCCCGCTTGCGTGGAGGGCTCCGGAGGCATGGACGAGTTCCGGCTCCTACGAGTGCAGGAAAGGTGGAGGATCGTCTACATCGCGATGGCGCCGCGCTGACGGCTGGCGTGGTAGGAGTCGAACCTAAAGGGGAGCCTAGATCATCCGGTGCATCTGAGGGCATGAATGCGAGTGACAGACGACATCCGCCGGGTTCGGCAGCTCTGCCTCTCACTTCCCGAAGCATCCGAGCAGGAAGCTTGGGGGGAGCCAGCGAAGTACTTCGTGCCGCCGTAGGTGGGTGTCAAGGGCTGGACCGGCATTTATCTGGATGCCCTGGATGATGCAGGACTTCGCTCGCACGTAATCCAGTCCTTCTGCCTGATCGCCCCCAAGAAGCTGCAGGCACTTGTGGCAGAGTAGTGGCTAGCAACGCTTCCAACAGGTCGCGTAGGCGACGGGGCTGAGGCACGTTTGCAGCCGTGGTCACGGTGGAACTCGCGTGCCCCCCTCGCGCCTGAGGTTGAACGTTGTGCTGCGCCGGCTAGATTCAGCATCTACGTTGACGCCGGCCGTCCGCCTAGGCCCCTAGGCGCAATGCGCGCCCAGCTCGGAGCACGGCGCCCTTGTGCGCGAGGTTCCCGCCAGGGCAGATCTCAGGAAAACCTATGGAGATGCGAGACACCGCTCGTCGCGCCTTCGTGGCATCGCTCGTGGTGGGCGGGGTCGTGGTCGGCGCGCTCGCGCTCTGGAAGCTCCAGCTCGTGGTCGCGCTTCTCTTCCTCGCGTTCACGATCGCCGCGGCCATGCGGCCCGGTGTGGAGGCGCTCCGCCGGCGCCGCGTGCCGCGCGGGCTGAGCATCGGAATCCACTATGCCGGCCTGGCCGTGCTTCTCAGCGTCCTGCTCTGGCTGGTGGTGCCACGCGCGTTGCAGGAGATCCGGGGAGCCCTCGGGGAAATTC
>JACCXV010000410.1 GCA_013696835.1 Gemmatimonadota bacterium
TAGCGGTAGTCCACCTCCCCCGGCTCCCAGAAGCTCAGCGACACTCCCTTGTCCACGAAGCTGAGCGCCTGCCACGCCCCGCGGGGAGGCTCCAGCGCCAGATCGCGAATCGGCGCCCCGCTTTCCAGCCAGGCGCGGCCGGAGAGCTGTCCCTCGCGTTCGATCGCGCGCTGGATCTCCGAACGCACGTCCGGACTGACGTACCAGTCTCCCCAGGTGAGCCCCTTCACGTCTTCCAGCACCACGATCGTGTCTACCATGTAATAGGGCTCGGAGCTCTCCAGCGTGGCGCTGTCCGCGCCGGCTCCCGTGCGTGCGCGACCGGCCGGCGCCGAGTCGGGATGTTGCGCGCCTGCGACAGCCGGACACGCAAGCACCGCCAGCAGCAACGCCCGCGCTGCCACGAGAGTCTTCACGTCTGACCTGCGCTTTCGTTCAGGTTCCGCGGCCGTGCAAGGCGAACCCCCGCCGCCGCTCCGCCGCCTCAGAGCGTGAGGATCGCGCGGACGTCCAGGCCCTCCAGCTTGTGCCGACCCCCGAGGAAGCCGAGCTCCACGAGAAACGCCGCTCCCGTGACGTTCGCTCCGCACGCGCGAACGAGCTGCGACGCCGCCCGCGCCGTTCCTCCGGTGGCGAGCACGTCGTCCACGATGAGCACGCGATCTCCGGACTCGAAGGCATCCTCGTGAGCCTCGAGCACATCGGTGCCGTACTCCAGGTCATACACCACCCGGTGGCAGCGCCAGGGCAGCTTGCCCGGCTTCCGCAGGGGCACCAGCCCGCAGGAGAGGTGCCCGGCAATGGCGCCCGCCAGCAGAAAGCCCCGCGCCTCCACCCCCGCCACGCGCGCGATTCCAGCCGAGGCCCACGGGTCGGCCAGCGCCTCAACGAGCTCGGGAAAGAGCCGGGAGTCGCGCAGGGCAGGTGTCAGGTCCTTGAATACGATCCCTTCGCGAGGAAAGTCCCGCACGTCCCGGATGGCCGCCGCCAACCTGCGGGTCAGCGTCACCCCGTGCGGGCCGGCGGACCCGCGCAGGCTGTTTGCCCTCACTCGAGCCTCGGCAGCACGACGAGCGGATCCACCCATCGACCGTTCCATCGCAGTTCGAAATGCAGGTGCGGGCCGGTCGCGTTCCCCGTGGATCCGACCCGGCCGATCACCTCTCCGCGCCGGACCGGGTCTCCGACCGTGACCAGGATCCGGTCCAGATGGGCGTAGAAGCTGGAGAGTCCCGAACCGTGGTCGAGACGCAGCCGTCGTCCATACGCGCCCTCGCTTCCTGTCGCCCCCACGCGCGCAGCGGCGGCGGCGTACACGGGATCTCCCCTCCTGCCATGCAGGTCGAGCCCGTAATGATAGCCGCCCCGCCCGGCGCCCCAGCGACCCCTGTAGCCGTACGGGGAGCTCACCGAGAGCGTTCGGTCCATCCGCAGTGGCCATATGAGGCTCGCCAGCAACCGCCGCAGGTCGGAACGATCACCGGACCGCGGGAGCGTCCCCGAGGCTCTCGCGCTCGAGCAGGCGGCGAGCGGCAGCAGGCCGGGCGCGAACGCGAGCGAAAGGAGCCATGCCCCTCCTGCCACTTTTCGGGCAAACCGCCGCTTTCGGGCCGGGCACCGTGTCCTCATACCGGACAGCCGTGTAGTGCGGAATCCGGACACTCGCCCGCGCGCTTCCTCCTGCACGCGTAGGCGCTCGAGAGCCGGGAGACGCGCGCTCCACTCGATGGGGTGGACTGGCACAGAAACTGCCCATGCCGGCACAGCATCACGTCCTCCTACCGGAGCATGATGGCGAGTCTTGCACCCACGCATCTCAATCAGGCCGAACGGTCCGCCGGATGGCGGGAGGCACAGTCGCAGGTCCTCGGCTTCATGCAGGAGCATCCGCGGCAGTGGTGGGCAATCGACCGGCTCTCCCAGGCCGTTCGCCTGCCGCAGGGGTTCGTCACGATGCTGCTCGTCGAGCTCTGGATCGACGGCAGGGTGACGCGGGAGTGGGCAGGCGATCAGCCCATCTTCCAGCTCCACAAGGCCTGACCCCGACTCAGCTCATCGCGCACGTCTCGCCGCACCCGGAGAGCTCGCGCTCTTCCCAGCGCCGTGCCACGGCGGCGTGGGTGCGGCGCCTCTCGTTCAAGGATCCTGAAAGCCGAGCACGCGCGAGGTGAGTCCGCCCGCGCTCGGATCCGACCCGAAAACCGCGTACACGCGCGTGCTCTCCCCGCCCGCCATGTAGTCGATCAGCGCTTCCGAGGCGAAGGGCTCCTGCCTCGAACCCTCGAGCTGCAGGGTGGTCCGCACGACGATGCGGCTGGCCGTCTCGTCCCCGACGTTCCGGACGTCCACCGGCACGACGTACACCCCGCTCTGCTGGCGGATCCCGGAGGCGTCGGGCTCGGCCTCGATGCGCGCGGGAGCCAGCGGGCTCAGCACGCGGGCTCCGAGATACAGCAGCAACGCGAGCACCAGCACGCCGCTCACCCCCGCCACGATGTGGGAGAGGCGCGAAGGAGCTACCTCCGCGGTGCCGCGGCCCTCGCCACCCTCGTCCGCGCCCCTTTCTCGCGGCGCCACGTCCCGCCCCTCCGTCTGCACCCGGGTGTCTTCCGCGTCGGGCCCCGGACGACGTCCGGCATGCCGTCCGCTCACTGGGCCACCAGCACCCGCCCCGCAGCTCCGCCCAACGCCGTGGCGTACCCGAGCATCACGGCTCCCGCCGCGTGGAAGTAGAGGGGCATGGAGAGCGAGAGGTATCCGAACGCCACCAGGAACAACCACGAGATCGCCAGCGACACGAGATAGCTGACCAGCGTCTCGTTGAGCGGATTGCCGAGGACACCCTGCCGGTAGTGCGGCGGCCGGTCAGCGAAATCTGCCAGGAACACGATCGCGTACGTCGCCGCGAGCGACAACAGCAGCAGCAGCGGGAAGTGCACGGGCTCGGCCTCGATCGTGAGCTTCCAGGGCTCTTCCGTCGGCGCGACGTTGAACGCGAAGAACACCGCCCCCACCGTCGTGGCCAGCAGCTTCTGCAGGTCCTGGGGGAGCGCGTCGATCCGGCGATCGACTCCTTCGAAGGGTTTGCGGGGGCGCAGCAGGGTGAGCGCCAGCGCAGCGGCGATGGCACATGGCATGGCTTCGACGGACACCATTCGCACGGCGACCGGCAACGGAACGCGACCGGGCTGTATCTGACCCACGAGAACGAGCGTCGCCGCTGACACGAGCACACCCGCCCCGAGGGCGATTGGCAGGTCGAGCGCCAGCGACTCCCGGCGGCCTGGACGGAAGCCGGCGAACAGCAGCGAGAGGATGACCAGCATCGCCGCCACCCCGAGCAGCAGCAGGAGAGGGCCTTCAGGGACCGAGCGTCCGAGCGACCACATCTCCTGCGTGAAGAGCAGCGGGAGAGCTCCGAAGAGGGCGCCGGCGAAGGCCCTCACGATGGCGTTGTGATCCTGGTGGGGATCCGGTTCCTGAATGGGAGACCCCGCGGAAAGAGGGGAGGGGCGGCGAAAGGTTTGCGCTGCCTCACGGAGCGTCAAGGGACGGCCGGCATATGCACACGAGGGGAGCCGGCGATGCCGACTCCCCCACGTGAATGCAGAGACGGCCGCAGCCGGCTCTGTCGAAGCGAGAGCGCCTGCTAGTCGCCCCCTCCCGTACCGCGCGTGCCGCCGCCCGACGAGCCGCCACCACCGCTGGAGCCGCCACCGCCGGTCGACCCGCCACCGCCGGTCGGCCCGCCACCACCGGTCGACCCACCACCACCGGTCGACCCACCACCCATACCCCCACCACCTCCCCCGGGCGAGCCACCACCACCACCCTTCCCGCCCCCGCC
>JACCXV010000144.1 GCA_013696835.1 Gemmatimonadota bacterium
GGCATCGGGCTGCTCCCGCACGCCCGCGCGTGCTGCTGGCGGCGCGGCTGCGGCCTGCGTGCCTGGCGCGCCCGCGAGAGCGGGCGCGCTGCTCGCGGCGGGCGCATGTTCCTCAGATGCCGCGTGGGCCCCGTGCTCGCGCTCCGTCTCGTGTGCGGGGACCTGGTCGAGTCGTTCGCCCGCATCCCCGATCACCACGAGCACGGACTCCACCGGGACAACCTGTCCCTCTGCGGCGACGATGCGCAGGATCGTGCCCGCGCGCGGGGCGGGGATCTCGACGTTGGCCTTGTCGGTCAGCACTTCGACCATCGGCTGATCGCGCTGGACGGTGTCCCCCTCGGCCACGTGCCACTTCACGATCTCGCCCTCGGCGATGCCCTCGCCGATGTCGGGTAGCCGAAATTCGAAGGCCATGGGGATCCTCGTCGTTCGAAGGGGCGGTGGAGAGGTGCCGGGGTGGCGGGGGAGGTCTCCCTCGCCCGCTCAGAAGGCGGCCGTCTCCCGGATGGCGTCCAGCACGCGTGGCGCGTCGGGCATGTACAGCTTCTCGAGCGTGTAAGGGAAGGGCGTGTCGAATCCAGCCACGCGCCGCACCGGCGCCTCCAGATGGAGGATCGCCCGCTCCGCCACGAGGGCGGCGATCTCGGCCCCGAAGCCGCACGTGCGGGGCGCCTCGTGGACGATCACGATGCGACCGGTCTTCACGACCGAGGCCTGGATCGCTTTCCAGTCGAAGGGCATGAGCGTGCGCAGGTCGATCAGCTCGACGTCGATCCCCTCCTTCACGGCCCGCTCCGCTGCGTCGAGGCATTCCTGCATCATCGCGCCATACCCGATGAGCGTCAGGTCATTGCCCTCGCGCACCACCCGCGCCTGGCCGATGGGGACCAGGTGCTCGCCGTCCGGCACCTCGCCCTTCAACGTCCGGTAGAGCCGCTTCGGCTCGAGGAAGATGACCGGGTCCTCGCCGCGGATCGCACTGGTGAGCAGCCCCTTCGCGTCGGCCGGAGTCGAGGGGATGACGACCTGCAGGCCGGCGGTGTGCACGAAGAACGCCTCCGGGCTCTGGCTGTGGTAGTGCCCGCCCTTGATTCCACCCCCGTACGGCGTGCGCACCACGACGGGCGCCGGGTACTGGCCGCCCGAGCGGTAACGGAACTTGGCGAGCTCGGAGACGATCTGGTCGAAGGCGGGATAGATGAAGTCCACGAACTGTATCTCAGGCACGGGGCGCAGGCCGTAGAGGGCCATGCCGATGGCTGCTCCGATGATCCCGTTCTCCGCCAGCGGCGTGTCGATCACGCGCTCCTCGCCGAACTTCGCCTGCAATCCCTCCGTCACCCGGAAAACCCCGCCAACCTTGCCCACGTCTTCCCCGAGCACGACCACGCGGTCGTCGCGCTCCATCTCCGAGTGCAGGGCCTCGTTCAGCGCCCCCAGAAGCGTCTGGATCGCCATCAGGGAAAGCTCCCCTCGGGCTTCTCGATCAGCCCGACGCCCGGCGGCTTCTTGCGGTCGTGACGCGCGCGCAGCTCCTGGAGCTGCTCCGCCAGGTGCCAGGGAACCTCGGAGAAGACGTCCTCGACCAGCGACTCGAGCGGCGGCGGGCCGCCTTCCTCCTCCTCCTGGATCATGGCCTCGATGTCCCGCGCTGCCTGGTCCTGGGCCTGCGCCTCATCGCTCTCGTTCCAGAGGCCGAGCGACTCGAGGTAGCGCCGGAACCGCACGATGGGGTCGCGCTCGCCCCACTCGCTCACCTCGCGCTCCTCGCGGTAGCGGCGCGGGTCGTCCGCCGTGGAATGGCCGCCCATGCGGTAGGTCACCGCCTCGATCATCGTCGGCCCGTCGCCGCTGCGTGCCTTGTCAGCGGCGCGCCGGGCGGCGGAGATCACGGCCAGCAGGTCGTTGCCGTCCACCCGCACGCCCTCGAAGCCATACGCCTCGGCCTTCATGGCTAGCGTCTCCGACGCTGTCTGGCGCTCGCGGGGGACCGAGATCGCCCACTGGTTGTTCTGGCAGAAGAAGACGGTCGGGGTACGGAAGACGCCTGCGAAGTTCATGCCGGCGTGGAACTCGCCGGTGGAGGTGGCTCCGTCGCCGAAGTAGACCAGCACCATGGTCCTGTCGCGGCGGATCCTGGCCGCCCAGGCCGCGCCCACGGCGATCGGGATCTGCGTGCCGACCGGGCTCGAGGCCGTGACGACGTTGTAGTCGCGGAAGCCGTAGTGGTTCGGCATCTGACGGCCCTTGCCCACATCGTTCTCGTTGCCGTAGAGCTGGGCCACGATCGCCTGCAGCGGGACCCCGCGCACGAGCGCCGCCCCGAGCTCGCGGTAGGCCGGAAAGATCCAGTCCTCCGGCCCGGTCGCGTAGGAGCTTCCGATCTGGGCGGCTTCCTGGCCCATCGCGGAGACGTAGAACCCGATCCGCCCCTGGCGCTGGAGGTTCAGCGCGCGCTTGTCGAAGGCGCGCTGAAGGATCATCAGGCGGTGGAGCCGCTGGAGCTCGGCGGGCTCGATGTCGGGTGCCTCGCCCCCGTTGACGCTGCCGTCGGCCCGCAGGATCTGCAGAGGCTCTGCAGTCACGGCCCGATGCTGTCGGCTGGAAGCCGAGAGGTGTG
>JACCXV010000014.1 GCA_013696835.1 Gemmatimonadota bacterium
GCGCTGTATCGACTGGGCACCGCCTACCGCTGGCGGGAGAGCTATTTCGGAGAGGCGCCCCGGCAGTACCTGGAGCGTGCGGCGCGCTTCGGCGATCATCTTCCGGACCGCGAGAGGCTGCTCATGCGTGGCGCCCTCGCCCTCGACCAGGGAACCCTGGACGGGCTCGCCTTCCTGACGGAGGCGGTGCGCGCGCATCCTGACGACGCCGAGGCGTGGTACCTGCTGGGAGAGACCTACTACCACCTCGGCCCGCGGGCCCTGGTGTCCCAGGAGGAGAGCGACAAGGCGTTCTTTCGGGCCATCGAGCTGGATCCCAGTTTCACACCGGCTTACATCCACGTCGTCGAGAACGCCTTCCAGCTCCATGCCGACAGCGCACGCGCGGCCAGGCTCGTGGCCGCCTACGGAGGGCTTGCAGGGGCGAGCGAGTTCGACCGGATCAACCGGCTCGCGTTCGCCCTGGCCTTCGGAAATGCGACGGGGCGCGATCGAGCACGTGCCGCGGCAGACACGCTGCCGTCGCCGCTCCTGTGGTTCCTGGTCGGCGACTACTTCGAGCACCCGCGCCTGAAGGAGAGGCAGAGGGAGATCCTGGCTGTCCTGCGGGAGCGGCCGAGCGACCGCGGAGTGGCGACGATTTCCCTCTTCTGGAACGCCCTCGGCAGGGGGAGGCTCGAGGAGGGCCTCGCCTATCTGGACGATCCCGGAGCGCCGGGGTCCCTGCGGGCCTTCGGCCTTTGCAACGCCTACGTGCGCGGAATGCCGCTGCCCGCGGGGTGGCTGGAGCGCGAGCTGGACACGGGTGCCCCCGAGGGCGCCTCCTGGTTCACGAGCTTCTGTGCCGGCGCCTACGCGGCGGACGGCGGAGAGTGGGCACGGCACGCAGCTGCGCTGGACCTGCTGAGGAAAGGCGCGGAGCGCTCGCTGGCCGACGGCAACGCCACGCAGGCGCGGAACCAGGGCGAGGCGGCAGAGGCCCTTCAGGGCTACGGCTTATGGAAGCGCGGCCGGCGGGCGGAGGCTCTGCACTCCCTGGAGGCGCTTCAGCGCAGGGCCGATTTCCTCAACGACATCGTCCGCTGGTGGCTCGGCAAGCTCCTGCTGGAGATGGAACGTCCGCGCGAGGCCGAGCGCTACTTCCGGTCCTTCTGGCAGGATCCGCTGGCGCTCTACCACGCCGGGAAGATCAACGAAGAACTGGAGGAACCCGCTAGGGCGCGCGACGCCTACACCCTCTTCCTGCACGCTTGGCGGGAAGCCGACCCGGCACTCCAGCCGCTCGTGCGCGAAGCCCGCAGCGCGCTGACGCGACTGCGTCGAGGGGCGCGGTAGACGAAAGCCCCTCTCGCGAGAGGCTCTCGCATTGGTTCGCGGCCGGACGCCAGCCCGGTCACGCGACTGAGCCCATGACAGCTGTCCGTCCGCTGGAGGGCCATGACAGCAGCGCCTCTGGAGAGCCTCCAGACGGACGTAGGACCAGCCTTGCGGACTCGGCGCAGAGAGGGGGTTAGAGGATCGTTGGTGACAGAGCGTCGAAATTGCTGTTAAACTGCTGTCAATCGGCTGTATCTGGCGAACGCCAGGAAGACGAGAAGCCCCGCAGGTTTTTGCGGGGCTTCGGCGTTCTGTGGTGGTCAGGGCCGGAATCGAACCAGCGACACGCGGATTTTCATCCCGCAGGCTTGTTCGCCGGCGTGCGCCGTTGTTGATCCTAAAGGGGTTACTGTGGCCTTCGTCTGTGCTCGCTGTAATCAACCGGGCCCGCCGTTCCACTCACGCGCGACTGGAAGGCGCCGCCACGGTTCCGGCGCGAGCCGGAGCTCACGATCGGCAGCGGCAACCGCGAGCCGCCGCGCGGGAACCTACACACGCCAGCGCCGGCCTTCGAGATAGGCGTGCAGAACGACCAAGAGTGATGAGTTGCGCCCGGCGGGACTAGCCCTACAGGTTCCTTGCCATGCCTTCAGTTTCGAGCGTGATTGCGCCCGCCTCAATGGCCCTTCTGCTGTCGCCGTCCTCCTCCCGAAAAGGATCACCCTGAAGCTCATCGTTGCTGCACTGCTGCTGCTTACCTCGTCCGTCGCCTTCGACCAGCTCAAGGCGCAATCAAGCGACGACGCTTACCTGGATTTGACCCGCTTTGGTGGACACGTTTCGGCTAGGCCGCGGCCCCGAGCGCGGCGTGCCGTTGCTCGTACTCAGCGGGGCTGAGATAGGCGAGCGTCGAGTGCCGGCGGCGGGTATTGTACCAGCTCTCGACGTATTCAAAGATCGCCGTTTGTGCCTCCTCGCGGCTGGGCCAGGAACGGCGATATAGCAGCTCGGTCTTGAGTGTTGCGAAGAGCTCTCGCAGGCGGCGTTGTCGTAACAGTCGCCCACGCTGCCCATGCTCAGCGAGATCCCCGCCTCGCGGCAGTGCCGGCCGAAGGCCAGCGAGGTGTACTGCGCGCCCTGATCCGAGTGGTGCACGAGCCCCGGGGCAGGTCGCCGATTCCAGATGGCCATGGCGAGGGCCTCGACGACGAGCTCGGCCGTGAGGTCCCGCCGCATCGACCAACCCACCACACGCCGGCTGAAGGCGTCGATCACCACTGCCAGGTAGAGGAAGCCCTGCCATGTGCGGACGTAGGTGATGTCGGCCACCCACAGCTGGTTTTCGGCCGCGGGACGGAACTGACGCTCGACGAGATCCGGGGCCGCCGCGACACCGGGAGTGGGGATCGTCGTGCGTGCGCGACGCCGCCTGGGACAGCCCTCGAGACCGGCGGTGCGCATCAGCCGTGCGATGCGCTTGAGACCACAGCGCAGACCGCGAAAGCGCAGCTCGGCGTGGATGCGCGGCGCTCCGTAGGTGCCCCGACTCTCGCCGTGCACCGTGCCGATGTGGCCGGCGAGCACGGCGTCGCCGCGAGCACGGATGGACGGCCTCCGGCGATGAAAGGCGTAGAAGCCGGCCCGCGAGACACCCAGCGTGCGGCACAGGATGCGGACCGGATGGCGCGCCTTCTCCGCCTGGATGAAGCGGAAGCGACTCACCGAGGATCGTTCTCCTTGGCGAAGAAGGCTGCGGCTTTTTTTAGGATCTCCCGTTCCTCACGCAGGACCCGATTCTCGCGCCGTAGGCGGCGGAGTTCCTCGCGCTCTTCGCTCGTCAGCCCAGGCTCGGCGCCGTCATCGATGCGCGCCTGCTTGACCCAGGCACTGAGCGAGTTCGCGGAGACTCCCAGATCCCGCGCAATCTCGGCGGTCGGTCTTCCGCTCGTGCGCACCAGGCGTACAGCTTCAGTCCGGAACTCGGGCGCGTACGGCACGTGACTCTTCGGCATGTGGACTCCCTCCCGGAGGCGGCTCGCCCCCAAGCGTTGGGTGTCCACTTAACCGGGTCAACTCCAGGTTCCATGCCGCATTGCTCCAGCAGCGTATCAGCAGCAGCCTCTGTGAAGCATGCCGCGACGCGCGAACGGGGCGCTTCAAGGGCGCCCGAGGGAAGCGCGGTGCGAGGTGCGTCCTTGATTC
>JACCXV010000031.1 GCA_013696835.1 Gemmatimonadota bacterium
GGCGGGGCCGGAGCCAGGCACGGACTCGCTCGAGGTGCTCTACCAGGCGTTCACGGCCGGCGACAGCGCGCTGCTCGCCGCGGACTCTACGCTGGCTTACCGCCAGGGCGCCCTCGACGAGATCACCGACCGCGCGAGTGACGCGTATCGGGCCGCGTTCGCCGCCTTCGACAGCGCCCAGCAGGGGCGGGAGAGGGTCGCCGCCCAGCGCGACTCCGCGGAGGGGCGGTACGCCCCGGCGCGGGAGGCCTACAACAAGGCGCGTGCCACGTGGGAGAACTCGGCCTGGGACAGCTTCGCCGACGTGCAGAAGCGGCTCTATGGGGAGATCCAGGCACCGCAGGACTCGCTGGGGCAGGAGCTCGGGTTCAAGCACCGTACCCGCGACGACGGCACCTTCAAGGTGTGGCTGATGCCGGGCAAGTGGTGGGTCGCCGGACGCGTGGCAGTTCCCGGATCCGTTCACAAGCAGTACCGCTGGAACGTACCGTTCACGGTCGCAGACGAGCCCGTCACGGTGGAGCTCACGCCCGAGAACGCGAAGGTCCTGAACACCTACTGATGCAGGGGGGCGGCGGGGGCCTCGAGCGCCTCGGCTGGCGCCCCTTCTTCGCGGACGGCTTCACCCGCATCGCGGATGAGCACCTCCAGCCCGGCCGCGTCGCCGTGCAGCACCGCAACGCCTACCGCGTGTACGTGGCGGAGGGCGACCTGCCAGCCGAGCTCGCCGGCAGGCTGCGGCATGAGACCGCGGACGAGGCGGAGCTGCCGGTGGTCGGCGACTGGGTCGCGCTGCGCGCGCGCGCCGGTGAGGGCCGGGCGACCATCCACGCCGTCCTGCCCCGCCAGTCCAGGTTCTCGCGCAACAGGGCCGGGCGCAGCACCGGCGAGCAGGTCCTCGCCGCCAACGTGGACGTCGTGTTCCTGGTGAGCGCGCTCGACGACGAGGTCAACGCGCGCCGCATCGAGCGCTATCTCACGCTCGCCTGGGACAGCGGTGCGGAGCCCGTGGTCGTCCTCAGCAAGGCCGACCTCGCCTCCGATGCCGGGGATGGGGAGCGCGCCGTCCGCGCCATCGCGCTGGGCGTTCCCGTCCATGTCGTCAGCGGTCGGACGGGCGTGGGCCTCGAGCACCTGCGACCGTATCTTGCCGGCGACCGCACCGCCGCTCTCCTGGGCCCCTCGGGCGTCGGCAAGTCGACCCTCATCAACGCGCTCATCGGCAGCGCCGTCCAGGCCGTCGCCGAGGTGCGCGAGCGCGACCGCAAGGGGCGCCATACGACGACCCGTCGCGAGCTCCTTGCCCTTCCCGGCGGAGGCCTGCTGCTCGACACGCCGGGCATGCGCGAGCTCCAGCTCTGGGAAGGGTCGGAGGGTCTGCGGGAGACCTTCGAGGACGTCGAGCAGCTGGCCTCCGGCTGCCGCTTCACGAGCTGCCACCACGAGTCGGAGCCTGGCTGCGCGGTGACCGAGGCGGTCGCCGCGGGGCTGCTCTCCGAGGCGCGGCTGATCAGCTATCACAAGCTGCAGCGCGAGATCCGGCACCTCGACGCGCGCCGGGACGTGCAGGCGCGGCAGCGGGAGCAGGGGCGGGTGAAGGCCGCGACCAAGGGCCTGCGGGCGCGCGTCAGGGCAAAGCGGGGCGACTGATCTGCGTGGACGGGGTGGATACGGACCTGCTGGCGTTCATGGGGCTCGCCGCTCTTCTCACGATCCTGCCAGGCGTGGACATGGCGCTCGTCATGCGCAGCGTCCTCACCGAGGGCCGCCCTGCCGCGTGGATGACGAGCCTCGGCATCTGCTCGGGGCTCTGCGTGCATGCATTCGCCTCGGCCCTGGGGCTGTCGACCGTCCTCAGCACGTCGGCGGAAGCGTTCACGATCCTGAAGGCGCTGGGGGCGGCCTACCTCGTGTACCTTGGCGCCCGGACGCTCTACGGGACGCTCGCGAAGCACGCCGGCGCAAGGGGGAATGGCGTCGGCGCCGCGGCGAGCGAGACCGGCGACGTGTCGGTTGTGGGCCACGTTCCGCCTGAAGGCGGCGTCCCGCCCGTTGGCGGCATCCCGCCCATTGGCGGCATCCACGGGACGGAAGACGCCCGAGGTGGATGGCGAGCGTTCCAGCGCGGGGCAATCTCGAACGTCCTGAACCCCAAGGTGGCGGTCTTCTATCTCACGGTCCTGCCGCAGTTCATCCGCGCCGACGATCCCGTGCTCCTCCGGTCGTTCCTGCTGGCCGGTATCCACATCGGTCTCAGCCTGGTGTGGCTCACGGCCTACCTCTGGCTGCTCGGCAGGGCCGGAGCCGTCCTCGCTCGCCCGCCCGTGCGCCGCGGCCTCGAGCGTCTGACGGGCACGCTGCTGATCGCGCTCGGGGTGAGGCTGGCATGGGAGCGGCGGTGAACGATCGCGCCAGGCGAGGCTGAACGCATGGGCCCCAGGAGCGTCGACCGGAGAACGTTTCTCCGCTGGGGCGCGCTCGCCTCCGTCGCCCCCGCCATTCCCGGCTCTCTGGCCCGTCCGTTCCGGAGCTGCCCCGAAGGGATGGCTTCCCCGGCCAGCGGCCGTGCTCCGGGCGCGCCGCGCGGGACTTCCCAGCCCGACCGCCCACTCACCCACTTCGCCGCGGACTTCGAGTTCGACGAAGCCACGACGGCCGATCTTCAGCGCAGGATTGCGGCGGGCGAGCTCACGTCTGGCGACCTGGTCAGGGCTTACCTCGATCGCATCGAGGAGCTC
>JACCXV010000038.1 GCA_013696835.1 Gemmatimonadota bacterium
CGAGCTCGACGGCGGAGACGGGACCTTCCGTCTCGAGCCTGCCGCGCACGATCTCCGCGAGCGCTCCCACCGCCTCCCAGCGCCTCGCACGCTCCGCGGGTGGCGCTTCGATCGTCGTCTCCGCTTCGACGCGATCCCAGACCGCCTCGATGAGGGCCAGCCGTTCCGCGGGTGCCCAGAACTCACGCCGCTCTCCGTCCGCGCTCACCGTCCGCACGCGAGCCACGCGGCCGTCGAGGCGCAGACCCGCGAGCCGGTCTTCCCAGGTCGCGCATTCAGCGGGTGTAGCCACGCACACGCCGAGCAGCACGTCGTGAACCTCCTCGGTGTCGCGCGGGTCCGGTCGGGCCTCGGCGCGCACGCGCGCGATCGCGTCGCCGTCCAGGGTGCCTAGCTCGTCCGCGGCCCGGAACTCCAGGTTCCGGCGCGTCGCGACCGCCAGCGTGCGCCGCTCCTCGGCGGGCGCATCGTCGAGGAAGGCGTACGGCCGGGCGTTCAGGATCTCGTGCGCGAGGGGCGAAGGCTCGGGGACGTCGCGCGCGACGAGCCGGAGCGCCCCGGCATGAATGCGCTCGAGCAGATCCTCGAGCCGCACGATGTCCATGGCCTCGGTCAGGCAGTCCTCGACGCTCTGGCGCACGATCGGGTGGTCGGGGACCTCTATGTCGCCGACGACGTGCTCGAGGCACGCCGCTGCCTGCGGGAAGGCGGCGGCGAGCAGATCGTCGGACCGCATGCGCAGGATCTGGGGCGGGACCTTGCGGCCGTTCTGCTGGCGCAGGATGCCGAGCGCGCGGCCGGCGTTCCAGCGCCAGCGCGTCTGAAACATCGGCGCGGCGAGGAGCGCCTGGACGAGCAGCTCGCGCGCGGTGGCGGGATGCAGGTAATGGAAGACGTCGTGCAGCGGAAACGAGTGCTGGGGGCCCAGCGAGAGCACGATCGCGTCCTCGTTCGCGGCCGCCTGCAGCTCGAAGTTGAACGAGCGGCAGAACCGCTTTCGCAGCGCCAGGCCCCAGGCGCGGTTCAGCCGTCCCCCGAACGGGGCGTGCACGACGAGCTGCATGCCTCCCCCCTCATCGAAGAACCGTTCGAGGACGATCGTCTCCTGGGTGGGCAGCACCGTGAGCACGCGCTTGGCCGCGCCGAGGTACTCCTCGATCTGCTCGGCGGCCGCTCGATCCAGCCCCACCACCTCTTCCAGCCAGCGCGTGGCCTCGCCGGACCCGTACGCCGGGCCATCCTCGCCGCCCGCGCAGGCGGTCCCGTTGCCGCCGGTGCCGTTGCGGGGCAGCCGGCGTTCCACCTCCGACCGCAGGCGGCTCACCTGGACGGAGAGCTCGTGTGTGCGTGCGGGCGCCTCGCCCAGCCAGAAGGGAATGGACGGGGGCTGCCCGTGCGCGTCCTCCACCCGCACGCGGCCGCTCTCCACCTTGAGGATGCGCCAGGAGTTGTTGCCGAGCTGGAAGACGTCGCCCTGCATGGACTCCACCGCGAAGTCCTCGTTGAGCGTGCCCACGAGCGTCCCGTCGGGCTCGAGCACGACCTGGAAGTCGGCGTTGTCGGGAATCGCGCCGCCGGAGGTGATCACCGCCAGGCGCGCGCCACGGCGGGCCCGGATTCGTCCATTCACCCCGTCCCGGTGCACCCACGCGCCCCGCCGCCCGCGCCGCGTCGCGTAGCCGTCGGCGAGCATTCCCACCACCGCGTCGTACTCGCCGCGTTCGAGTGCATGGAAGGAGTGCGTGCGCCGCACCAGCTCGTACAGGTCGCCCTCGTCCCAGTCCCGCGTGGCCGCAGCCGCCACGATCTGCTGCGCGAGGATGTCCAGGGGCCGAAGGGGGATCTCGAGCCTGTCCAGGAGACCTTCCCTCACCGAGAGCTGCAGGGCCGCGCACTCCACGAGCTCGTCCCGGCTGAGGGCGAACAGCCGGCCGCGGGCGGTCGTTCCCCGCAGACGGCCGGAGCGGCCGACGCGCTGGAGGAGGGCCGCGATCGTGTGCGGCGAGCCGATCTGGATCACCAGGTCGACGGTGCCGACGTCGATGCCGAGCTCCAGGGACGAGGTCGCGACGAGCGCCCGGAGGCGCCCGGCCTTGAGCCGTTCCTCGGCGTCCAGGCGGCGCTCCCGCGACAGGCTTCCGTGATGCGAGGTGATGCGGTCCTCGCCGACACGCCTCGAAAGGTGGTGCACCGTCCGCTCCGCGAGGCGGCGCGTGTTCACGAAGATCAGCGTGGTGCGGTTGCCCTCGATCAGCTCGGCCAGTCGATCGTAGATCTCCTCCCAGACCTCTCCCGACAGGAGCGCGGACAGCGGGGATCTCGGTACCTCGACGGCAAGATCAAGGTCGCGGCGGTGCCCCTCGTCCACGATCGCGCAGTCGCGCCCCGGCCCCACGAGGAAGCGCGCGACCTCCTCGATGGGGCGCTGCGTGGCCGAGAGGCCGATCCTCAGCGGGGGCTCACCGGCGTGCGCCCGGGCGGGCTCCGCAGGCTCGAACAGCTGGCCGTTCTCGGACGTCGGCTGCCTGCCGGCCGAGCCCAGGTCCGGCCGGTCTCCGGCGGTGCCGTGCGTCACGAGGTGATCGAGCCGCTCCAGCGTGAGGGCCAGGTGGGCGCCCCGCTTGTCGTCTGCGACGGCGTGGATCTCGTCGACGATGACGGTGCGCACCGTCTGCAGCGCCGCTCGGCCGCGGCCCGTGCCGAGCAGGATGAAGAGGGATTCCGGTGTGGTCACCAGGATGTGGGGAGGCCGCCGCAGCATCGCCTGGCGCTCCGCGGGCGGCGTGTCGCCCGTCCGCACGGCGGCGCGAACCTCGAGGTCCGGGAGGCCCATCGCGACCAGCTCGGCGCGGATCCCACTCAGGGGCTCCTCGAGGTTGCGCCGGATGTCGTTGCTCAGCGCCTTCAGGGGTGAGACGTAGAGGACGCACGTGCGGTCGGGGAGCGCGCTGCCCGTGGCGGCGTGCTCCAGGCCGCTGCGCACGAGCTCGTCGATCGCCGACAGGAACGCCGCCAGCGTCTTGCCGGACCCCGTCGGCGCCGCTATGAGCGTGGGGCGGCCGGATCGGATGGCGGGCCAGCCGCGCTCCTGGGGCGTCGACGGACCCTGGGGAAAGCGCGACGCGAACCAGCGCGCGACGGCGGGATGGAAGGACGAGAGGGGCTCGGCGGCGCAGGCCAGGCTGGAGGCAAAAGGCGACAGGGAAGCAACGGAAACCGAGCTCAACGCACGGCTCCGCCCAGCCGCTCCGCGAGGCGGCGGCGGTACGAGCGGATGCGTTCCGCGTTCGCGCCCACGTCGCTCGTGCCCACCCGGGAGCGCGAGCGGACGTCCACCTCGGACATCTCGCCCACCCTGCGCACGCGAATCGCGACGTCGTCCTCGAAGCCGAACCAGGGCGTGCGCGCGGTCGCCTCGATGTGACCCGCGCGGGCCTCGGCGGTGACCACCGTCCAGCCGCGGCTCGCCCGCGCTGTGTCCAGCGCCGCCCGGAAGACGGCATGCGCCGAGCGGCCGACGCGGAGCGTTGCGAGGTCGCCGTACGCCGCTCGCTGCGCATCCGCGAACTCGACGCCCGGATACGGTGCACCCGCGGCACCCCCGGCGACTCCGCTGCCCGCCCTCGTGAATTCCGGAGGGTCCGCCGGGTTCGTCGTGATGTCGTTGATGGGCGGCAGCGAGCGCGCCTTGTGCCACTGCGACAGGGATGGAGCAGCGACGCCCAACGCCAGCAGGAGCGCGGCGAATGCGGTGACGGCAGGCCTGGAGCCGGGCAGTCGTGGCCGGGTGGATGCGAGCGCCGCGAGCGCGACGAGCGTGACGAGGAACCCCGCTCCAGCCAGGTACACGCTCCAGCGGAGCACCCGGAAACCGAACCCGAAGTGCCACAGCCCCGCACGCGTCCCGAGCGGAGCCGCCAGGAGCAGGACGGCGGCGGCGCCGCCCAGCCCGAGCGCGGCCAGCAGGAGGCGTGAGCGCGGTAGTTGCGCCGTGAACATCTTACGCGCCTCGGGCCGTGACGTCGCTTCGCGCGCCGGGGCAACCAGGCTGCCACGTTCGGAACGCCTCTTGCGTCATGGTGTACCGGCGGGGGAGCTGGACTGCGGGGAGCCACAGGTGCAGGCCCGCTGGAGTTCCGGGAAACATGCGTTCCGAAATTCTGGTAAGGAGGAAGTCATGCTGTGGACAATCGTGGTCATCCTGCTCGTGCTTTGGGCCCTCGGGTTCTTCGTCGCGAGCCTCGGGAACATCGTGCACATCCTGCTCGTGATCGCGCTCATCGCCATCGTCTGGAACCTGATCGCGGGACGCGGCACGCGCGCGGTATAGGGAGTGCAAGCGGCCCAGGCCGCATCGCTCGAGCGACGGGGCGCCCCGAAGGCGCCCCGTCAGCATTTCAGGGAGCGGCGCGCCATTCGCAGAGCGGCAGCCCGGTTCAGGTTCACCCTCTTCGTCAAGCTCGTGCGGGCGGGACATCGTGCTCCAGCACCCGGTCCACCCACCCCCTGACGCCGCCCATGCTTTCGGGCAGGGAGAGGTTGTCTCGTAGGAAGGCCCACATGGGGCTCTGGCGCGCGAATTCATCGCTCGCCCGTGCCGGCATGAGAGTGCAGGCGAGCACCACGTCGTACGTTGACATGCGCTCCCCGAGCAGGAAAGGGGACGCTGCCAGCACGCGCTCCAGCGGGCCCAGGGCGGGCTCCAGTGCGGCCCCGAGCCTCTGGACGGCCGATGCGTCCCGGTTCGGCTCCGGCTTCATCGCTTCGTTGAAGGCGGCGCGCAGGATGGGCCGCAGCCGCGCCTGCGTCTCGTCCCGCAGAGCATCTCCGCGCCGGATCTCCTCGATCCTGTCGGGCGTGAGCGATGGGGCGTCGCGATGATTGCTCTCCAGGTAATGCAGGATCGCCTCCGACTCGCGCATCCTTACCTCACCGTCGATCAGCACCGGCACGAGAGGCCAGTTGGCGGCGCGGAGCAGGGGGGACCGGTCGGCGGAAGAGATCTCCTCCATCTCGAAGGGCAGACCCTTGTAGCTCAGGGCGATCCTGACCTTCACGCAGTTGGGCGAGCGGTGGAACTCGAGCAGGCGCAGCATGATCGTCTCCTCGTGCCTGCGAAGTGAATGCCGGCGGGGCTGTTCTTACACGATTGCCCTGGATGAACCTTCCAAACGACTCGGGAGTCGGGGCGCGGCAGGTTCGAAGGTCGTCGAGAAGGTGGCGCGGGCCATCAGCTTATGTCGGCTGCTCACGTCGCTGCCGTCAACACAGCCCGATTTGACCTGATCCTTGCAAGGATTGTCAGCGGGCAACGAATCTATCGCACACCCATAATCCGGGAGAGAGCATGAAGGATGCAACCGATCGGCAGCCAGTGGTGAACAGCTACGTCAGCGACATGCTGGCGCTCGAGAACCACATCGCAAAGGCGCTGGAGTCACAACTCAAGGACCTGGCCGGTTATCCGAGCGTGACGGCGGAGCTGCAGACGATTCTGGGCACCGTTCGCGGACACGCCTCGGCGCTCGAATCCCTGCTCCAGCAGCGGGGTGGCGACTCGCAGAGCCCGATCAAAAAGGTCGGCTCCAGGCTGCTGGGCTTCGCAGCCGGCGCCATCGACCTCGTGCGCAGCGAGGGCCTGCCCAAGAATCTGCGGGACGACTACACCGCCTGCAGCCTGGCGACCATCGGCTATGTGATGCTTCACACCACGGGCCTCAGCCTCGATGAACGCGAGGTGGGCGAGCTCGCGCAGCGACACCTGGCCAACTACGCCCGCATCGTGATGACGCTGCACAACGTGGTGCCCTCGGCGGTCATCCAGTTCCTCCAGGAGGAGGGCCTTCCGGCCACGGACGACGTCCTGTCGGAGATCTCGGAGAACATCGAGGGTGTGTGGCGCGAGCAGTCCGGCCAGGTGCCGGATGCGGATGAGGTTCGCGTCTAGCGGACCGGCCGACCTCTAGTACTGCTGCATCAACAGCGACGCGGCGCGCTCCCCGATCCTCGCGATCAGGGAGCGTCGCCGCCAGGCTGCCAGATCGATCTCGCGTGACACCGCCATGTCCTGCTCGAGACCGCGCTCGATCTCGCCCGCGAGATCGCGGTCGAGCACGCCGATGCTGTTCTCCTCGTTGATCTCCGTCGAACGCTCGTCCATGTTCGCCGACCCCAGCACCGACCAGCGGCTGTCCACCACCACCGTCTTGGCGTGCATCATGGTTGGCTCGTACTCGAAGATTCGAACGCCCGCTTCGAGCAGCTCCTGGTACAGGCCGCGACCGGCCAGCCGGACGGGATGGGCATCCGTGTTCTTCCCCGGAACGAGGATCCGCACGTCCACGCCCGCGCGCGCGCGCTGCTTGATGGCGTTGCGGATGCTGGCCCCGGGGACGAAGTACGAGCTCGAGATCCAGATTCGTTCCCGGGCCGCGACGAAGGAAAGCCAGAAGAGCAGCCGGATCGGCTGCGCGGAGTCGGAGGGCGAGCTCACGACCGCCAGGCCCACCGGCTCCGCAGCTCTGTCCTCCGGCTCCCCCGAGTAGAACGGCACGCCGGCGACGATCTCCCCTGCGCAATAGACCCAGTTCTCGCCGAATGCCGTCTGGATGGCCGCCGCGAGAGGACCTTCCACGCGCAGCATGCTGTCCCGCCAGTGGTGCGGGTCCTGCGCCTTGCCGGTCCACTTCTCGGCGATGGCTCCGCCGCCCGTGAAGCCGACGCGGCCGTCGACGACGATCGCCCGCCGGTGGTCCCGCTTGAAGACGCGCACGAGCGTGAGGAGCTTGATCGGCCGGAAGCGCTTCACCTGGCAGCCCGCCTCCTCGAGCTCCCGCACGTGTCGCTTGTCCAGCTTGTGGGAACCGAAGGCGTCCACCATGAGGCGCACCTCGACCCCAGCGCGGGCGCGCTCCTTGAATGCCTCGAGGAAGTCGACGCCGATGCCTTTCGGCTCGAAGATGTAGACCTGGAAGTTGATGGTCTCCCGCGCCGCTCGGATCGCCTCCAGCATGGTCGGGAAGAAGACGTCGCCGTTCTGAAGGATGTGCGCCGTGCCGCCGCGGACGAGCGGCACGTTGAGGAAGCGTGAGAGCGCGCCCAGGAACGCCTCCGATCCGGCCTCCGCGTCGCAGGTCGTGGAAAGGTCCTCGGGCGTGTGCCAGTCCGGAAGGAAGAGGGCGGCTACCACGGCTACGATCGCGGTGAATCCCATCGCGAGCAGGAGCCAGGCCCACCATGGCAGATCTCCCGACAGAAGCTCGCTCATGCCAGCACCGGCGGGGGCCCGGGCGCCGGCGCGCCCCGGCCGCGGCCGTACTCGTGCAATCCCGCCGCTGCGGGCAGGCGGCCGAGCTGGACGGCTGCGGCGAGCGGATGATGGTCCGACCCGAATACATGCGGCCCCGCGTCTCGTGGATGCTCGTCGAGCCTATGCACGGTGGCCTCCTCCACGATGCCGCCGGCGGTCCGGATGAGCAGGTGATCGATGGGCAGCCGCGGAATGCCGTGATACGTATGGGTCCAGCGCGATGGTCGAGCCGGAACGCCGGACCCGAATCCCGCGCGCGCGAGCGCTTGAAACGCGGGCTCGCGCGTGCCGCGGTGGAGGTTCAGGTCCGCACCGAGGATGCACGAATCGCCGCCGCCGTGGCCCTCCACGAAGTCGAGTAGCCC
>JACCXV010000059.1 GCA_013696835.1 Gemmatimonadota bacterium
GTCCAGCCTCCTGCCGACGGACGACCTCTTCCCCCTCGGCCGGCGGCAGGAGACTGGACGCCCCCCTACGAAGCCTGCCCCTGCAGCTCTCGCGCCCGCCGGTACATCCGCATCGCGCGATCCGGCAGGTTCTTCTTGTCGAAGAGGATCCCGAGGTGGTAGTACGCCTTGTGGTTCGCCGGCTGCGCGCGCAGGGCGCACTCGAACGCTTCGATGGCGTCGTCGATGCGGTCCAGGTGGTTGTAGCACTCCCCGAGATAGTAGAAGGCCTGCACGTAGTCGGCGTCCAGCTCGATGGCGCGCTTGAGCTCGGCGGTGGCGAGGTGGTAGAGGCCCTTCTTGCAGTAGACGATCCCCAGGTTGCAGTGCGCCTCTGCGCTCTTTGGCTCGAGCCGCAGCGCCTGCTTCAGCACCTCCTCGGCCTTGTCGTACCAGCCCTTCGCTCCGTACACGCCGCCAAGGTTGCAGTACACCTGCACGTTCCTGCGGTCGAGCTCGAGCGCCTGCAGGTACTCGGCGATGGCGAGGTCCGTGTCCCCGCGAGCGTCGTACGCGAAGCCCAGATTGTTGCGCGCGCGCACGTGCGAGGGCTCAGCGCGCAGGACTCTGTGGTACAGCTCGATGGCGCGACCGTAGTTGCCGATCGTGGCCAGGCGCTTCGCCTCTTCGTACAGCGCCTCCACATCGACAGTGGGAGCGGAGGCCGGGGCAGGCACGCCCGACGCGGACGCGGGGACGGGTTCGGGGGGTGCGACCGGCTCGGGGGGTGCGACCGGCTCGGGCGGTGCCGCACGCTCGACCGTTTCGTCGGCCAGGTCTTCGAACAGCGGCACGCCCGGGGACTCGCCGAACGCCGCCAGCCGGTGACCGCTCGGCATCGCTGCCCCCGGACCGTCGGCTTCCGGTGCGTCGCGAGCGGTCGGCACGCGACGCAGCACGCCGGTGAGGTCGCCGAGACCTGCCAGGGGATCGCGGGCGACGGCCTTCTTCTCGAGGGGGGAGACGGGGTCAGGCATGCTCGAAGCGCCGCACGAGCTTGCGGTAGTCGCGCGCGCCGTTCGAGGAAGGCGCGTACTCGAAGACGGTGAGCCCGTGGCTGGGCGCCTCCGACAGCTTGACGTTCAGCCGGATGGGATCCGACACGACCGCGCCGAAGTATCCCCGCAGCGACTCGACGATCTCGAGCGACTTCTTGTTCTGGCGGCTGAAGAACGTCGGAACCACCGCGGAGATCTCGATGTCGTGCCGCTTGCCGCGCCGCACGCTGAGGATGTTCTCCACGAGCTGGCGGACGCCCACCAGCGCCAGGTATTCCATCGAGATCGGGATGATGACCTCCTCTGCGTAGAGCAGCGCGTTGCGGGTGAGGAGGTTCAGCGACGGCGCGCAGTCCACGATGCAGAACTCGTAGCCGGAGATCGGCGCCAGGCGCGTGCGCAGGACCTCGTCATTGGCGGTGCGATGGAAGAGCGCTTCCTGCGCGCTTCCGAGCGTCTGATCCGAGAGCACCACGTCGAGGTTTGGCCGGACGGGCAGGATGACGTCGCGCGGCTCGGCGCGGCTCAGCAGCAGGTCGGCGACCGTGCGCTCGTGCTCGATGCCGAACCAGACCCCCACGTTGCCCTGCGGATCGAAGTCGACGAGGAGCACCCGGTGACCGGCGTCCGCGAGGCCGGCGGCCACGTGCACGGCGGTGGTGGTCTTCCCGGTGCCGCCTTTGTGGTTGATAACCGCGATGCGTCGCGTCCGGGGCGAGCTGAACAGCATCGGCCTGGGGGGGTCGGACGTTGGAAGTTCGTTGAACGCCAACATCCTACACCGTCAGGTCACGGGTGTCCACCGGGGCGGACGCCGCGCGCACCCACGCCAGGTACGCAGGAAGCCCGTCCGCCAGCGGAAAGGCGATCAGCTCCGGCACCTCGTACCGGTGCACCGCCGATACGAGCTCGGCGAGCCTGGGAAACGCCGTGCGCGTCGTCTTGAACACCATCAACACCTCGTGCGCCTCCTCGAGAGCGCCCTGCCAGCGGTAGAGCGAGCGCACGCCGGAGATCAGGTTCACGCACGCGGCGTGTCCCGCCTCCACCGCCCTTCGGCCCAGCTCCTCCGCGCCTTGCAGGTCGGGCGCCGTCGAGAACGCGACCCACACGTCCGAGGCCGACTCGCCAGGCTCGCCGGCAGCCCCGGGGCTCACCCGCGCCCGCGGCGCCGCGCCGCGAGCAGCAGCGCCGCCACCGTCTTCGCGTCCTGGATGACGCCCTCCTCCACCATGTTCACGGCCTCGTCGAAGGGGATCTCGAGCACCTGCAGGAACTCGTCTTCGGCCGTCTGCGGCTCACGCTTCTCGAGGTCGCGGGCCTCGAACACCGAGCAACGCTCGTCGCTGAAGCCCGGCGTCATGATGAGCGTCCCGAGATGCTCGAGCCGGCGGGGATGCCAGCCCGTCTCCTCGACGAGCTCGCGCTCGATGCAGGCACGCGGCGCCTCGTCGCCGTCCAGCTTGCCAGCCGGCACCTCCCAGATCTCCCCACCGGCGCTGTAGCGGAACTGCCGCAGCAGCAGGATGCGGTCGGCGTCGAGGAAGGCCACGGCGCAGGCGGCCCCGGGGTGCTCCACGTGCTCCAGCTCCAGCACCTTCTCGCCTTCACCGCCCGGCGGCCGAACGGCGACGCGGTCCCTGTACAGACGGAGCATCCGGCCATCGTACATCTTCTCCCGCTGCCTGCGCTCGAATTCCATGCTCGCTCCCTTCGTCAGGGCCGCCCGCGCGGGCGGCGGCTCGCCTCCTCGAGCAGACGGCTCTCCTCGGGCGTGAGGCTCGCGAGGCCGCTGCGCGAGATCTTGTCCAGGATGCGGTCGATCTCCTCTTCCGCGGGCTGCGCCCGGCCTCCCTCGAGCACCCGCAGGCGCCGCCGCCGCCAGCGGGACACGAGCCCCGAGGGGTCCAGCCGGTCCCGCCAGCCGAAGCGCATGTAGAGAAATCCGGTGAGCGCCCCGCCCACGTGCGCGAAGTGGGCGATGCCGTCCATGCGCATGAAGAAGAGGAACTCCATCGCGACCAGGACGGGGATCAGCACCTTCGCCGGCACCGGCACGACGAACCAGAGGTAGATGACGCGATCGGGGAACATGAGCGCGAACGCCACCATCACGCCGAACACGGCACCCGAGGCGCCGATCAGCAGGGAGCCGTAAGCGAACGCGAAGGCCAGCGCCGCCGCACCCAGGCCGCACGTCAGGTAATACCTCAGGAACTCGCGCTTGCCCCAGAACCGCTCCACCTCGCTGCCCATCATCCAGAGCACTAGCAGATTGAAGAAGAGGTGGAAGAAGCCGCCGTGGAGGAACATGTACGTCAGCGGCTGCCACAGGCGAAGGCGCACCAGCACGTCCGCGGGCCTGAGGCCGAGGAGCTCGGTGAAGGGGATGCCCGCGGAGGAGGAGAGGAACTGGAGCACGAACGCCGCGGCATTGACGATCAGCAGCAGCCGCACGCCCTCGGGGAACGTGGCGTCGAAGGGCCGGTAGGTCGATGTGCGGAAGGACATGACGCGGCGCGCGCTAGATGCGGAAGCGGGTGCCCACCTCGGCGGGGAAGTCCACAGGCCAGCGCGACCGCAGGGCACGCTCGAAGCGGGGCTGGTACAGCAGCTCGTAGGCGCTCTCCTTGCCGGGGAAGAGCGTCAGGATCACGTCGCGCATGCGTTCGACGAGCGCCAGCGCGTCCAGGTGCGAGAGGTCCTCGTCCTGCTCGAGGCGCGCCACGGTCAGATCGGCCAGGAAACGCACGATCCGCAGGCGCCGCTCCTCCTCCACCAGCGGGTCGCGACGGCCCCGCGCCAGGTCTTCGCCCCCTCCACCATCGGGGGCTCCATCGGCAGCCTCGGCCGAATCCGTCACGTCTCGGCCTGCGCGCGCAGGTACTCCAGGATCAGACGCACGCCGACTCCCGTGGCACCAACCGCCCCTTCCGCAGCCGGACGGGTGCGCCAGGCCGTCCCGGCGATGTCGAAGTGCGCCCACGGCACCCCGTCGACGAAGGCCTCCAGGAAGGCCGCGGCTGTGATCGCGCCGCCTTCCCTGCCTCCGCTGTTCTTGATGTCCGCGTAGTCGCTGCGGATCTGCTCGGTGTACACGGGCCAGAGGGGCAGCTGCCACGCGCGGTCGCCGGTGCGCTCCCCAGCGTCCACCAGATCGTCGATCAACCCCTGATCGTTCCCCAGGACGCCCGAGCAGTGCTTCCCGAGTGCCACGACGCAGGCGCCGGTCAGCGTCGCGAAGTCGATGATGGCCCGCGGCTGGAGCCCGCACGCGTAGGTCAGCGCATCGGCCAGGATCAGCCGGCCCTCGGCGTCCGTGTTCACCACCTCGATCGTCTTGCCGCTCGAAGCCGTCAGGATGTCCCCCGGCTTGTACGCCGTCGCACTCGGCAGGTTCTCGGCGGAGGGGACGACGCCCACGACGTTGAGCGGCAGCTCGAGGCGGGCCACGCCGCGCATGGCGCCCAGCACGGCGCACCCGCCGCACTTGTCGAACTTCATCTCCTCCATGTTCTGGGCCGGCTTGATCGAGATCCCTCCGGAGTCGAACGTGATGGCCTTGCCGACCAGCGCATACGGAGCCTGCCGGCCCCCCCCGCGGTGGCGCAGTACGATGAGCCGCGGCTCCTGCGCGCTGCCCCTGGCCACCGCCAGGAGCGCGCCCATGCCGCGCTCGGCCATCTCGGCCGGCCCCAGCACCTCGACCTCGAGGCCAACCTCCCTGGCGAGCGTCGTGGCGGCATCCGCCAGCGCGGCCGGCGTGATCTCGTTGCCGGGAGCATTCCCCAGATCGCGCGCGTAGTTGGTCGCCTCCGCGAGCAGACCTCCGCGGCGGAGACCTTCGCGCAGGGCGCGCGCACCGCCCCGTGCGCCGTCCACCAGACCGAAGCTCTCGAGCGTGGCCTTCCGGCGCTCCTTGTCCTCGGCGATCGCATGCGACTTGTAGCGGTCGAAGCTGTAGGCGCCGAGGAGCGTGCCCTCGACGGTCGCCTCGGCGAGGACATCGGGAGCTTCGCCCAGAACCCCGCGGCCGTGGACGACGGAGTGGAACGCCGGCACCTTGCGCTTCAGCAGCTCGGTGGCGGCGGCGGCCGCCGCCTTGCGCGCGCGCACCAGGTCGAACGTCGCCCGCTTGCCGAGCCCCACCACGGCAATCCGGTCGGCGGCGATCGCGCCGCGCGTGTGCAGCACGGTGACCTCCCCCTCCTTCCCGGTGATCTCGCCCGAGTCCAGGAGCTCCCGCAGGAAGCCACCCATCGCCCGGTCCACCGCCGCGACGGGGCCGACGGTCCGCGTCTCGTCGTAGAAGACGCTCACCACCAGCGCCGGCGTTGCGAGCTCGGCGAGACTTCCCGTGTGAACGCTGAGGTCCATGACGATCCCCGTCGTGACCGGATTCGGGTCAGTCCTACACCCCTGGGGAGGGGCACGTACAACCTTATGGGTCTTGACCCTCGGGCAAGCCGGAGACTATACACCGGGGCACCGCGAATGGCGAGCCGACGGCGCCTCCGAACCCCCCCAGCCGACCCTCCCGCGGACCGGACTTCCTCCACCATCGGAAGGACATGCGAGCAGATCCACGATCGGGCCTCCGGGTCTCCGAAGCCGTTTCGACCGCTGCCTCCCTCGGACGCCGCTCCGCGCTCCTCGTGCTCGCCGCGCTCTCCCTGTTCCCGCTCGCCCGATCGGCCGGCGCCCAGGGAGAGTACGTCCAGCGCTTCGACGTCCACGAGACGGCGTTCACGCACTCCGGGAGCGTCGAGAATCCCTACCGGGAGCTCTCCGCTACCGCGACGTTCACGGGTCCCGGGGGCGAGACCCGCAGCGTACCTCTCTTCTGGGACGGCGGCGCGACGTGGCGCGCCCGTTTCTCACCGGACATCGCCGGCGGGTGGTCGTGGGTCACGAGCTCCGCGAATCCGGGTCTGGACGGAAAGAGCGGCTCCTTCGAGTGCGTGACGTCGCCGCGGCGCGGGGGGATCCGGGCTCGAACGGGCGCCCCGTATCACTTCGAGCGGGAGGAGGGAACCCCCTTCTGGTGGTTCGGCGACACGCAGTGGATCCTCTACAGCGACGACTCGCGGGAGAGCCTTGAACCGGGCGACGGCGCTCGACTACGTCGACGTCCGCGCCGAGCAGGGCTTTAACGTCATCCTGTCCGCGCTGTTCGTGTCGCGCCCGAACGCGGGGGGCCCGCAGTTCACGAGCGCATTCGGAGAGGTCTTGAACCCGGGCTTCTGGAAGGAGGCGGACCTGCGCGTGCGGCACGTCAACTCGCGCGGGATCACGGCCGGCCTCGTCCTCGCCTGGGGCGACCAGTACCGGCTCTTCGCCTCCGACGAAGCGCGCCTGCGCTTCGCGCGCTACGTGACGGCGCGCTATGCCGCATACGACGTCTTCTTCGTCGTGGCCAACGAGTACCTCGACTTCCTGACCGTTGACCAGGCGCGCGCCATCGGCCGGGCCATCGACGAAGCCGACCCGCATGGGCGCATGATCGGCAACCACGCCACGAGCCGGCAGTCCGTGGAGATCTTCGCGGAGGACCCCTGGATGTCCTTCGGCGACATGCAGCAGAAGTACAAGAGCCTGCACGCGACGATCCTCGCCTCGCGGGATCACGACAAGCCGGTGGTCAACGTCGAGTACGCCTACTTCCTGCGGGACCTCACGAGACCTCCCAACGGGGTGGTGGACAAGGACAACAGCTTCACGCTCGCCGACGTGCGGGCGGCCAGCTGGGACATCGCGATGGCGGGCGGCTACTTCGTCACCGGATGGAACGGCACGTACTTCGGGGGCGTCCGGGGCTCCGGCAGGTTCAACCCGCGCGCACCCGCGGCGGCGCCCTGGGATGACGACGTGCAGCACCTGCGGGAGCTCTTCGCGGAAAGCGGGCTCGAATGGTGGAAGCTGGAGCCCGCGGACGCGCTGCTCACGTCGGGCGTGGCACGCGGCAAGGACGTCCCGATTCAGAACTCCGACGGCAGGTTCGTCGCACCGCCGCGGCGCACGTTCTGGGCCCTGGCGGAGCGGGGGCGGCAGTACGTGGCGTACGTGCGCGGCCACGACGGGCCGCACACCCTGTCACTGGGGGGCGCGGCGCCGGCCACCTACGACATTCGCCAGTTCGATCCCCGCACCGGCAGCTTCACGCCCCTCGGCACCTACACCGGCTCCGGGACCATGACCATCGACCCTCCGACCGACGAGGACTGGGTGTACGTGCTCCGGAAGCAGGGCGGATCGTGAGGGCACGCATGCGCGCGCGCGCGGCCGCGCTGCTCGCCGTCATGGCCGTGTGCGCCTCTCCGTTCGGAGCGCCCGGCGCAGCCCACGCGCAACTCCCCTCCGTCGAGCGTCACGGCGTGTTCGAGGCGGCGCTCACCCACTCCGGCAGCGTCGCGAACCCGTACCGCGACCTGTCCGCGACCGCCACCTTCACGCGCCCCGGCGGGGGCACGCGCACGATCCCCCTGTTCTGGGCCGGGGGCACGACGTGGCGGGTGCGGTTCTCGCCGGACGTCGTGGGCGAGTGGACATGGACCACTAGCTCATCGAACCCGGGTCTGAACGGCATCTCCGGGGCCTTCCAGTGCGTGACCTCGGCTCGCAGGGGCGGGGTTCAGCGCATGAGCGGCTTCCCCTACCACTTCGCGCGCCAGGACGGGACGCCGTTCTGGTGGTTCGGCGACACGCAGTGGATCCTCTACAGCGACGACGCCTCCGAGGGCCTGGACCGCACGGCCAGCCTGCACTACGTCGACGTCCGCGCGGCGCAGGGATTCAACGTCATCCTCTCCGCTCTCTACGTCACGCGCGGCAACCAGGCCGGGTTCCAGTTCGCGAACGTGAGTCAGGAGGTCCTGAACCCCGCGTTCTGGCAGGAGGTGGACAGCCGCCTCGCCTACGTGCAGGGCAAGGGCATCACGGCCGGGCTCACGCTTGGCTGGGGCGACCGCTTCCCGGACTTTCCATCGGACGAGGCGCGCGCGCGCTTCGCGCGCTACGTGGCGGCTCGCTACAGCGCGTACGACGTGTTCTTCATCGTGGCCAACGAGTACGGCGACGGCCTCACGGAGGCGCAGGCGCGGATGCTCGGCCAGGCGCTGGACGACGCGGATCCGCACGGCAGGATGATCGGCAACCACTCGACCAAGAAGATGTCCGTGGAGGTCTTCGCCGACGACCCGTGGATGTCCTTCGGCGACTTCCAGCAGCGCTACGTCACCCTCCACAAGCTCGTCCTGGACTCACGCGACCACGCGAAGCCGGTGGTGAACGCCGAGTACGGCTACTACCTGCGCGACATGACGGAGCCGCCCAACGGCGTCGTCGACAAGAACAACAGCTTCACGCTCGCGGACATGCGCTACGCGACGTGGGACATCGCAATGGCGGGCGGCTACTTCGTGACGGGCTGGAACTCGACCTACTACGGGGGTGCGGTGGGAGCGGGCCCGTTCGACGTGGACGGGGCGGTGAACGATCCGTGGGAGGACGACGTGCAGCACGTGCCCCGGCTGTTCGCCGGCCTGGGCCTCCTGGAGTGGTGGAAGCTGCAGCCCAGCGACGGACTCCTGACCTCCGGCGTGGCACGCGGGGCCGACTTGCCCGTGAACAACGTGGACGGGTCGTACGTGGCCCCTCCGCGGCGCACGTTCTGGGCGCTGGCCGAGATCGGCCGCCAGTACGTGGCGTACGTGCGCGGCCACGACGGGCCGCACACGCTCTCGCTGGGAGGCGCGCCCTCGGGCACCTGGTCGCTGCGCCTCTTCGATCCCAGGACCGGCGCCGTGACGGACCTCGGCAGCGTTTCCGGAGCGGGCCCCTTCACGCTCGATCCGCCCAGCGCGGACGACTGGGTCTACGTGCTGCTGCGGCAGGACGGTGGAGGGCCGGGGACCGGAACGCTCGACGTGGCGCCCGAAGCCGACACCTACGTGTCTCAGGCCAGCCCCACCACGAACTACGGCAGGTCCGGGCAGCTCTTCGTGGCCGGCGGGACGTCGGTGCGCACGACCTGGCTGCGCTTCGACGTGGCCGGCCTGCCGGCGGGGGCGACGATCACGGACGCGCGGCTGCTCCTGACCTGCAGCAATGGCTCCGCGCCCGCGGGCGGCGGCGGCACCCTGCGGAGGTTCGCGCCGACGGATCCGGTGTGGAGCGAGACCGCGCCCACCGCGAACGCGCCCCTGGCGGGGAGCGAGAGCTCCAGCATCCTCGCCACCCTGGGCCCCGTGGCCGCCGGTTCCAGAGTCGAGTTCACGGGGCTCGCCGGCGCCCTGCCGGGCAACGGCCGGATCACGTTCGTGATCCGCTCCACCCGCGGAGACGCCGCGGCGTACCGTTCGCGGCAGTACGTAACGGCGTCCCAGCGGCCCGTGCTGCGCATCACGTACACCACGCCCTGACGCCCGCGGCGTCCGAGCTCCCCCGGGCACCCTCAGCCCGCGGGCCCTGCGCCGAACAGCACGGGCCACAGTGTGGCAGCCCACTCCCCCAGGTCGTCGAAGAGGTGGTCGGGTGCGTGCTCCGCCAGCCGCCCGGACGTACGCCCCGTGTCCACGGCGACGGTGACCGCGCCGATCACCCGGCCGGCAGCGATGTCGAGCGGAGTGTCGCCGATCACGAACGTGCGTGAGGGCGGGAAGGAGACCCCCCAGCGCGCCGCGGCCCGGGCCACCGCGACCGCGGGCAGGAGGTTTCGATCCGCGTCGTCGCTGCCGAAGGCCCCGACGTCGAAGTGCTCCCAGAGCCCGAAGCGCGCCAGCTTCGCGCGCGCTCCGCGCGCAACGTTCCCCGTGAGCAGCCCCATTGCCGCACGAGGCTCGCGCGCGAGCGCCGGCACGAGCTCCGCGATCCCCGGCAGCAGGCGCGCATGCGGGTCCTCGGCCAGATAGGGACCGAGACGTTCGACGTAGGCGTCGAGGGCGCGCTCGAGGTCGTCCCGCACGCGGGACCGCGCCAGCCCCTCCTGCTCCAGCAGCTCCAGGATGATCTGAGGGTCCGTCTTGCCCGAGAAGTCGTGCGTGGTGACCGGGCCGGGGGTGCCATACACGGCGACGAGCGCCTCCTCGAGCGCGCGCCGAGGCGCCTGGCCGGCCGTGAGCAGCGTGCCGTCGATGTCGAACAGCACGAGCACGTCCGGCGCGGGAGCGGCACCCATGTCGGCGGAGGTCGCGGTGGCGGCGGTCGCGCCAACGGCGGATCTTGAGTCCGGGCTCAAACGATCATTTCGAGGGAGATCGAGCATGGAGTCAGACGCACCGAAGGTGGGGGAGGCGCCGCCCGAGTTCGAGCTTCCGTCGCAGACTGGCGAGTGCGTTCGGCTCCGGGACTTCCACGGCAGGAAGCACGTGGTGCTGTTCTTCTACCCCAAGGACGACACGCCGGGGTGCACGCGCGAGGCGTGCGACCTCCGCGACGATCACTCGGAGCTCGCCCGCAGCGACGTGGTGGTGCTCGGCGTGAGCCGGGACTCCACCGAGTCCCACGCCCGCTTCGCCTCCAAGTACGGGCTG
This sequence comes from Gemmatimonadota bacterium, assembly GCA_013696835.1. GTDB lineage: Bacteria > Gemmatimonadota > Gemmatimonadetes > JACCXV01 > JACCXV01 > JACCXV01. The sequence goes on from JACCXV010000059.1 coordinate 10,568, forward strand.
CCGTTCCAGCTCCTCTCGGACGCGGACGGCGACGTCTGCGCGCGCTACGGCGTCTGGAAGGAGAAAAACCGGTTCGGCCGCACGTCCCATGGGATCGAACGTACGACGTTCGTCATCGACAAGGCGGGCGTTCTCCGGAAGGTGTTTCCGCGGGTGAGCGTCGAGGGCCATGCGAAGGAGATCGCCGCTGCGGTGGCCACGCTGCAGATCGCTGAACGTATCTCCTGATGGACGCAACCAACAGTAGTCAAAGTTACTGTGTTACTATAGTTGAATCCAAACAAGAATTACATATACAAGCAGCTTTCAAGTGCTGATGTGACATTCCTGAAGGAGTTGCTTAGAGTCTTTGGAGAGGCTTTCGGAGAGACACATACATATCAAAGCGCAGTCCCAGGCGATGACTACCTGCAATCTCTGCTTTCAAAACAGCACTTCATCGTGCTGGTAGCGATGTACACCAGCGAAATCATAGGTGGGCTTGCTGCGTATGAATTGGAAAATAATTCGAACAAGACAGGCGAGAAATCTATATTTACGACCTTGCTGTTCTGGAGCATCATCGCAGAAAAGGTTGGATAGATTGTAGACCAACTTGACGCTGCATGAAGGCGGCTATTTCGCGGACGGGGGCGGGGCGATCACCGTGAGGACCACCAGCGAGCCCGGTCCTTCGTTCCGCACGCCGTGCGGGACCCCGGCCGGAGCGGCGACCAGCTCGCCGGCGGATGCAAGGAACGTCTCGCCTCCCACCTCGAACGTGCCCTCCCCGCGCAGCACGAGGTAGAACTTGTCGGCCCCGGCGTGGCTGTGGACGTGCTGCGACTGTCCGGGGAGAAAGCAGTTCAGGCCCGCAAAGAGGCGCTCCCCCTTCCAGAGGTCCGCCTTGGCAGCCCTGCCTTCGTCGAAGACGACGCGCTCGCTCCAGGGGACGCCGGCCATGGCTACGCTTCAGCCGCCAGCGCGGGCGGGCGCGGCGTCCTTCGTCAGCGCCGCCCGCAGGAACTCCACGGACCGGGGCCACGCCCTCGCGGCTGCGTCGGCGTTGGCCTTGCGCTCGCTCTCGCGCAGGAAGCCGTGCCCCGCGCCCGCATAGATCTCGCGCTCGTATCGCTTCCCGGCCGCCTGCATGGCGCGCTCCGCGTCGGGGATGCTGGCGTTCACCCGGTTGTCCTCGCCGCCGTAGAGTCCCAGCACCGGGGCACGAATAGCCGAGACGCGCTCGAGGTCGTCGGGCGGGCTCCCATAGAAGACGACCGTGGCGTCGAGCTCCGACTGGTCCACCGCGTACTGGAACGCCTGGTGCCCGCCCCAGCAGAATCCAACCGTGCCCACACGGCCGTTCCCGGCCGGCAGCCGTTCCAGGTAGGTTCGCGCAGCGTCCAGTCGCTCCTTCACCAGCGCTGGCGGCAGCTCGCGAATCGCGGCCACGACCGCATCCTGATCCGGATAGGAGTCCGTTCCACCGCCCCCGGGACCTCGCCCCCACAGCAGGTCGGGCGCGATCGCGATGAATCCCTCGGCGGCGTAGCGGTCCGCGACGGAACGGATCCAGTCCGTGAGGCCGAAGATCTCGTGGATCACGATCAAGGCCGGCGCCGCGTCCTCGCGCTCCGGGTAAACCACGAAAGCGCGCAGGCTGTCGCCGGAGGCGGTGGCCAGCATCACGTACTCGCCGTGCCGCGGAGACGCGGCAGCGGGATCCTGCGCACCGACGCCGGCAGAGAGCCCCGCGATCGCCGCAGCCGCGAGCACGACGTGGACCACCCACGCCAGCCATCGGGTCATGTGCTGCCTTGCCATGTGGAGTGTCCCTCCGGAAACGAGAATCCCCGCTCGCAGGGGAGCGGGGATTCTCAAGAGAACAATCGCTGCAGAATCGTCAGGCGCTGAAGGAACTCCCACAGCCGCACGTGCTCTTGGCGTGCGGGTTCGAGATCTTGAAGCCGGCACCCTGCAGCGTGTCCACGTAGTCGATCTCGGCCCCCATCAGGTAGGGGGCGCTGAACTTGTCCACGATGAAGGGCACGCCGCCGATCGGCATCACCTGATCCTGGGCCGACGGCTCGTCGAAGTTGAGGGAGTAGGAGAAGCCGTGGCACCCGCCCCCCACCACGCGGACGCGCAGCCCCTGGCCCTCTCCGAGCCCCTCCTGGTCCATCAGCTCGCGGATCTTGGTGCTGGCAGCGGAGCTGACGCTGAGAAAGGACTGTGTGGCGGCGGTCTCGTTGGCGATCTCGGTCATCGTACGCGTAACTCCTTTGGAGGCAAAAAAAGTGGCCGGGGCCGGGGTGCAAGATACCCCAATCCGCGGAGTCGGGCAAGTGAACCACTGGCCCCGGAGCCGCCGATCGGTGCCCGCTTTCGTCGGCGCTTGCGCACCCAAGGCCAAACCAGCTTGCGGCTTCTTTCCTCTTGACGCACCTCCGTCTCCACGATACGATGGGTCCCCCCGCGGTCACCTCCACCATATGTTGTGTGGTGGTGTCCCGAAGAAGCCCGGCCGTATTCCTCCTCCCCTGGCGGGCGCTCTACCGCACACCTGGAGACCTCGCATGTCCCTCGACTCGCCACCCCTCACGAAAAGATCCCGCCGTTCTCCTGCTCATGTCGAGCATCCTGCACCGGCTCCCCGGACCCTGGATCCCGAGGTGGCGGAGCGCGCCCGCGAGACGGACCTGTATTACGGAGCTGGGGAGCTCGCGGCCGACGTGCTTCGCAGCAAGTACCTGGCTCCCGGAGAGACGGGGCCGTATGACATCTGGGAGCGAGTGGCGCGCGCGATGTCCTCGGTCGAAGCCGACTCGGAGCGCTGGTACCGCGAGTTCTTCGAGCTGCTGTTCGACTTTCGCTTCGTGCCCGGCGGCAGGGTCATGCACGGCGCGGGGCGTGACGACGCCATCCGCAAGCCCACCCTCTCGAACTGCTACGTGATCCCGATCGAGGAGGACAGCCTCGAGGGGATCTACCGCTGCATCTACGAGTCGGCGATGGTCTACCGCACGGGCGGCGGCGTGGGCACGGACCTGTCGATCCTGCGGCCGGCGGGGGCGCCCGTGAACGCCACCGTGGCTGGCTCGCCCGGGGCGACCTCGTTCATGAACCTGTTCAGCGAGTCCACGAACACGGTCTCGCAGGCGGGGCGGCGCGGTGCGCTCATGCTCACGATGCGCGTGGACCATCCGGACATCGAGAGATTCATCCGGATCAAGAACGACACGTCCCGCCGCAAGGTGCAGTACGCGAACGTCTCGGTCCTGATCACGCACGAGTTCATGCAGGCGGTGAAGGACGATCGGCCCTTCGACCTGCGCTGGGGCGGCAGGACGTTCCGCACCGTGCGGGCACGCGAGCTCTGGAACACGATCGTCGAGAACGCGCACGCGTCGGCGGAGCCGGGGATCATCTTCTGGGACACGATGCGCGAGTACCACAACGTGGAATACGCGCATCCCATCACGTCGACAAACCCCTGCGCCGAACAGGCGCTTGCGTCGTACACCGCTTGCAATCTCGGCAGCGTGAACCTGAGCCGGTTCGTGAATGACGCCGGCGAATTCGAGTACGGCACGTTCGCAAGGATCTGCCGGGTGGCGACACGTTTCCTCGACGACGTGATCGAGTACAACATGCCAAACCACGCCCTCGACAAGATCAAGGAAGCCGTGGCCGCGGACCGACGTGTGGGTCTCGGCATCACCGGCCTTGCCGACGCGCTCGTGCGGATGGGAATCCGCTACGACACCGAGGAGGCGCTCGAGACGGTCGAGAACATCATGCGCACCTTGTGCCACAACGCGTACGAGACCTCCATCGAGCTTGCGCAGGAGAAGGGCGCGTTCCCGCTCTTCCGATGGGCCGGGCCGAGCGGCGAAATCGCTGGCGGCATCGCCGGGTCGAGGTTCATCCAGTCGCTGCCCGCCGAGCTGCAGGACAGGATCCGCACCCACGGCCTGAGGAACTCCACCGTGATCACGGTGCCGCCCGTCGGCACCGGCTCGATCGTGGCCCAGTCCTCGTCGGGAATCGAGCCGATCTTCTGCACGTCGTACAAGCGCCGGGTGAAGCAGGCGGACGGGGAATCGTTCGCCGAATACAAGGTCTTCCATCCGCTGATCCGCGCCCTGTTCGGCGACGACGAGGAGCTGCCGGAGTACGTCGTGACCGCGCATGACATCGATCCCTACTTCCGCGTGCGGATGCAGGGCGTCATCCAGAAGTACGTGGACTCCTCGATCTCCTCGACAGTGAACCTGCCCGAGGACGTGAGCCTCGAGACCGTCGCCGACATCTACATCACGGCGTACGAGGCGGGGCTGAAGGGGATCACCGTGTATCGAGAGGGAAGCCGCGAGGGCATCCTGCAGACCGACCGCAAGGCCGCCGCCGTGCCTGCTCCGCTCGCCCAGGAGCCGGTAGCGCCCGCCACTGATGGCAATGGAACGCTCGACGCCGTGTCTGCCTCCGCCGGGGCGAACGGCGGCAACGGAATCCCTGCGAATGGCTCGGCCGTGGACCTCGCCCCAAGCGCCCGCTCACTGGCCGCGGCCACGGGGAGCGGCATCGAAGAGGGCGTCGGCACCGGGCTGCTCCCGCGCTACCGCCCGACCGTGACGCGCGGCATGACCGAGCGCATTCGCACGGGCGAGGGCAACCTCTACGTGACGATCAACGAGGACGAGAAGGGGCTCTGCGAAGTGTTCACCTCGATTGGCAAAGCCGGGGGGAACGCGGCGGCGCAGTCGGAGGCCATCAGCCGCCTCATCTCCCTCTGCCTGCGCTCGGGCGTGGACACCCTCGAGATCGTGAAGCAGCTGAAGGGGATCTGCGGCCCGAACCCGGTGTGGGACACCGGCGACCTGATCCTCTCGGGGCCGGATGCCATCGGCAAGGCGCTCGAGCGCTACGTGCAGCGAAAGCGACTGGGACAGGGCGAGCTGGAGCTGCCGCCAGCGCCGGGGCCAGCCTACTCCCCTGCGCGGGTCGGCATGCCAGCCACGTCGCGCGTGCACGAGGTGGGTGCCAGCCGCCTGCTCGCGACGTGCCCCGACTGCGGGGGCTCGATCGTGCACAGCGAGGGGTGCCTGGTCTGCAACAGCTGCGGCTGGAGCAGGTGTTGAGGCGAGGCGAGCGACGGCCCACGAAACCGCCCGCGAGGCGGAACCGGAACGCGGGCATGGCGGTAGAGAGGGGACGGCGATTGCAGCACCGGCGGGAGCGGTAGGGATCGTTCCCCCAAACACGCGCAAGGCCGGGCGGGAGACTGCCCGGCTTTGTGTTTCCACCCTCGCGAGAGCGACAGGAGACTCGGGGTGAAGGTTCAGCTGGCGGTGATCTGCGACGCGGCGAACGTGAGCCGCGAGGGCAAGCTCAACATCCTGGGCATCTTCAGCGCGTTGCGCGCCCGCCAGTTCCCCTGGTTCCATCCCTCGCTCACGCTGGTGGTCGGGCTGGAGGCGACGTATACCGAGCGCGGCGAGCACTCGGTCGACATCCGCCTGGTTGATGCCGACGGGGGCGAGATCCTGAAGCTCGATGGGCTGGTGCAGGTCCAGGGCGAGAGGCCCGGCCACCCGATCATGACGCAGGCCGTCCTCCAGCTCAACAACGTCGCCTTCCCGCATGCCGGCACCTACACGCTCGACATCCTCGTCGACCGCCGGCACGAGCGCAGCCTTCCGCTGGACGTGCATCAGATCGTCGAGGCAACGCCCGACGGCGCACCCGAGGCTTCGCCGGACTACGGAAGCCCGGGAGAAGACCCGCTCTCCCCACTCGAGTAGGAATCGAAAAGCCGGAGAGCCCGGCAAACACCGGGCTCTCTCCTCTTCCTACGCCTGCCACACGCTCGTTCCCCACACTCCCTTCGTTACAGCGGGCAGCCCTGCTCGTTGAATCTCTCGAACCTGTTCTTCGTGCCCTCGATGTCCCCGCCCGGGTGAGCCGTGTTGAACTGGCGGATCACCTGTCGCGCGGTCAGATCGTAATCCACGTCAGGCGATGCCGCGTTGAGCAGCGCCGCGGCCGTGTGACGCCCGAGCGCCTTGAGTCCGCCTCCGCCCTGGCTGAGCACTTCGTCCAGGGTCATGCCCGGGAAGGCGTTCTCGAAGCAGACACGCGAGCCTCCCGTGCCCACGCAGACGTCTGCGAACAGCGTCGTCGGCGCGTAGGGCGAGGGGAAGTCCTCCGGGTGATTCTTCCAGAAGCCGGGAGTGCAGCCTTCGCCTCCACCGGGAGGTGGTGGGGGCGGGGGTGGGGGCGGTGGGGGCGGGGGTGGGGGAGGCGGGGGCGGCGGGGGTGTCCCGCCGTGCAGAGCGGGGGAATCGAGACCCCCCTCGGGAGCTGATGGCGCCTCGCCCTGGGTACAGCCCGCGGACCAGGCTACCAGGAGCAATAGCAGGAGCGATCGCACTGTGGCGCGCATTCCTACCCTCCTCTTGACGGTTGACGTGTTTTTCGGAATGAAAGAGGCTCGGCACTCGTGTACGCCACGTACCTGGGCGGCACCGGCACATCGACCACCCGGGGCCGCAGCATCGCCGTGGACGGCGCCGGCAGCGCATACGTCACCGGGGACACCGATGCCGCGGATTTCCCCACCACGAGCGGAACGTACGACGAGACGTGGAACGGGAGCACCGACGCGTTCGTCGCGCGCCTGAACGCGACCGGATCCGCCCTGACGTGGTCCACGTATCTGGGGGGTCCCGCGGAGGACCGGGCCGTCGCACTCGAGCTGCACTCCGACGGCACCGTCTCGGTGGCCGGCCGCACCGCAGGCGCGGGATTCCCCACTACGGGAGGGGCACCCGACACCACCTACGGCGGGGGAGTATCCGACGGCTTCGTCAGCCGGCTCGATCCCGCCGGAGGCACCCTCGTGAGCTCGACGTATTTGGGAGGCACGGGCAGCGACCAGGCGTACGGGCTGGGAGTCGACGTGGAGGGCTCTGCCTACGTCGCCGGGGAGACCTCCTCGCCCGACTTCCCTCTGTCACACGCAGCCCTGGGACCGCAGGGCGGGCCCTCCGACGCCTTTTTGGTCAAGCTCGGTCAGGATGGGGCTCCCGGCTGGTCCGTGCAGCTGGGAGGCACGTCCTCGGATCGCGTGGTCGGAGTGGCCGTGGACGCGGGCGGGAACGCGTATCTGACGGGACGCACCTACTCGAGCGACTTTCCCGTGACGCCCGGCGCTTATGACCGCGTCGCGAACGGTCCCGCCGACGCGTTCGTGACCAAGGTCGACTCGTCGGGAGCCACGGCCCTCTACTCGACCCTGCTCGGCGGAGCTGGAGAGGAGCGGGGAGTCGGCATCCTCGTGGACGACCAGCGCGGCGTGTATCTCACGGGCGAGACGCGCTCGTCCGATTTCCCTGTTACGCCGGGGGCGCTGGACGGCTCGTTCAACGGGGACGTGGACGGGTTCATCGCGAGGCTCGACGCCGCAGGATCGGCTCTCCTCTATTCGACGTACGTGGGTGGGGGCCTGTTCGACGAGGGAAACGGCATCGCGGTGGACACGGCGGGGAACGTGTACGTGGCCGGTGGCACGGCGTCGGCGGACTTCCCCTCCACGGGCACCGCACACGACAGCACGTTCAACAGCGCAACGGGGGAGGATGCGTACGCCCTGAAGCTGTCGCTGCGGCCGGCGAGGCTGGTGGCGTACGAGACGAGGCCTCCCGGCGGAAAGCTCGACGTCGCAGTGTACGACCTGACTGTCGGTGCCCCGGTGCCCCTGCCCGGTCTCAACCAGGCGGTCGCAGACGAGCGCACCCCCTCGCTCTCCGCCGACGGAAACCTGATCGCGTTCACGTCCAGCCGCAGCGGCGCCGGCGACGTGTACCTGTACGACCGGTCGAGATCGTCGCTGGTCACGCTGGCGCGGCTCAACGCGGCCGGCTCCCTGGACTCCTCACCCTCGATCTCCCCGTCCGGCGATCGCATCGCGTTCGACTCCGCGCGCGCAGGCGCCGGCGACGTCTATCTCTACAATCGCACCACCTCCGCGCTCGAGACGCTGCGTGGGCTGAACACGAAGGGCTACTTCGAGGGTTTCCCTTCTCTCGACGGTTCCTTCATCGTCTTCGAATCCAGCCGCAGTGGTGGCGGTGACATCTACCTGCACGATCGCAGCCGCTCGCGGCTCGTGAGCCTGCCGGGCCTCAACAGCAGCTTCGCGGAGGGCTCCCCATCGATCGCCGACGAGGGGCGGCTGATCGCATTCGAGTCCTACCGCAGCGGCACCGCGGACATCCTGCTCTACGACCGGTCCACCTCGTCGGTCGTGGAGCTTCCCGGCCTCAATACGGGCTTCGCGGAGGAGACGCCCTGGCTCTCGCTGGACGGGCGCTTCCTCGCGTTCTCTTCCGATCGCTCCGGCAGCGACGACCTCTATCTGTACGACCGCCTGACCTCGTCACTCGGCGAGTTGAGCGGTGTCAACACGTCGGGCGAGGAGCTCAGTCCTTCCATCCGGTAGACGTCCCGGTGAGGGTCGCCGTGCCGTGCGCCCCGAGAAAAAAGAGGGCGGCCGACCCCGGGTAGCACTCCCGCCGCCCGCGTTCTCGGGAGTACCCTGCCCCGCCGATCAAGACCGCCCTCCAGCCGGCTCACAAGCAAACCGAGGGCCGCTTCTCGCGAAGGGCCAGCGCGCCCGAAGCGAGCACGCTACCGTACGTCGGCGCGCGACCGCGGCGCAGCAGCGCGCGGGCCTTCCTCCCTCTCAGCGCGCGTCAGCCGTACCCGAGATCGTCGATCTCCTCCTCGTCCATTCCGATGTAATGCGCCACCTCGTGGATGACCGTGCGCCGGATCTCCTCCACGAGGTCCTCGACGCGGTCGAACGAGTCCTCGAGGGGGCCCTGGTAGATGATGATGCGGTCGGGCAGGAGCGGCTCGTTGGCGTAGCCGCGATCGATCAGCGGTGTGCCGCGATAGACGCCGAACAGCGTCTCGTCATCCTCCAGCTCGAACTCCTCACGCACCTCGCGCGAGGGTTCCTCTTCGATCGTCACCTCCACGTTGTCCATCGCGGCGAGTACGTCCGGCGGGAGGTCGTCCAGCGCGCGCGCCACCAGGTCCTCGAAACGCGGGCGCCGCATCAGCCGTGGCGCAGGTCGTGCATGGCGGTCCTCGCAGTGGCTGGGGACGAGCCAGGGTGGAATTGAGCGGCGAAGCTATGCGCGGATGCGGAGCCCGGCACCGGCATGGATGGCTACTCGCGCGACTCGCCGGTCGGCCCGCCGATCTGACGCAGGGCCTCGAAGACGACGATGCCCACGGCGTTCGCGAGGTTCAGCGAGCGCGCCTCCGGCCGGATCGGGATGCGGATGGTGCGCTCCGCCTCACGGCGCAGCAGCTCCGGCTCGAGCCCCACGCTCTCGCGGCCGAAGTAGAGCCAGTCGCCAGGCATGTATCGCACGTCCGTGTAGGGCGCTCGACCCCGGCCGGTCGTGTACCAGGCGCGCCCGCCACAGTGCGTGCGACGCTCTTCCAGCGCCGTCAGGTCAGGATAGCGATGCCACTCGAGCAGCGGCCAGTAGTCGAGGCCAGCGCGCTTCAGCCGCGTGTCGGTGAGCTCGAACCCGAGCGGCTCCACGAGGTGCAGCGCCGCCCCTGCGGCAACGCACAGGCGGCCGATGTTGCCGGTATTGGTGTGGATCTCGGGATGAACCAGCACGACGTGCAGCGAGGGCTTCATTCGGCCGGGCCCTCACTCGCCCGCGCAGCTTGACACCCGCTTCGCGCGCGGATGATGTTTGCAGTAGCTAGAAACGTGTTTAGCTGTCGCCGCTATCTCAAGGAGATCATGAAGTTTACGCGAGCCCTGGGGCTTTCCGCGCTCCTGACCTGCTGCATCGGCCCGCGCATGTCAGCTCAGGAGTACGTCGTGGCCGTCGCGGAGGAGAACTTCCGGGCGGGACCCAACGGAGCGAAGCTCGGCACCCTCAAGAGGGGCGCTTCCCTGGATGCCGTCGGCGAACGAGGGCGCTGGGTCAAGGCGTCGCTCGCAGGCTGGATCTGGGGAAGGTCGGTCAAGGCGAGCCGCGGCACTGGCGGTCTCGTCGTGAGCGTCGCGAGCGAGAACCTGCGGAGCTCGCCTGCGCCGCGCGCCCAGCTGCTGGGAACGGTCCTGCGCGGCACGACCCTGCGCAAGACCGGCAGCCGCGGAGGGTGGCACCAGGTCGTGTACGACGGCTGGATCTGGCAGCCGTCCCTCGCCGCGGAAGACGTGACCGCACCCCGCGCGGAAAGCCCGGAAGCCACTACGTCGACGTCATCGGAAAAGTCGCCGCGCACGCGTGGCAAGGTCGTCGCGGACCTCACCGTGTCCGCGGCGGAGGAGAATTTGCGCGTGACGCCGGGGGGCAAGCGACTGGGGGAGCTGCGGCAGGGCGCCGATCTGCGCGCGCTGAGCTCCAGCGGTGAATGGCGGGAGGTGGCTGTTCGTGGCTGGTTCTGGGGCCGCTCCGCTTCGGGGCGGGGCTCCACTCGCAGGGTGGCCGTGGCCGTCGAGAACCTGCGAATCGCTCCCGGCAGCGAGATCATCGGCGTGCTCGAGCGCGGGGCACCGCTGCAGGTGATCGGCACGGCGGGCGCCTGGCTGGAGGTGGAGCTCGAGGCGTGGATCTGGGGTCCCTCGACGCTGGACCTGTCCCGCAGACGGCTCGAGCCGGATGGCGCGGCCAAACCTCCGAACACCGGTTCCCCTCGTGCCGAACCCCGGGGTGCCGAGGCGACGGACAGAAGCGACGTCATCGCCGCAGCGTCTCGCAGCCTTTCGCGTTCCGTGCCGCTAAAGGATGGGCCCGGGGGCACGTTGATCGGCGAGGCGCTCACCGGAAGCTCCGTGGTTCCGCTCCGCAGCGACGGAGACTGGGTCAAGGTGCGAATCGAAGGCTGGGTGCCGCGAGATGCGCTCGCCGGAACCACCGCAGGCGGCGCTCCCACCGTGTCGATGGTCGTCGCGGACCCCGCGCGGTTCAAGGGCCGGGAGACGACCTGGCGTCTCGAGCTCATCGCAATCGCGCGGGCGGATCGGTCACGGCCGGACTTCGCGCCCGGCGAGAGCTATCTGCTCACGCGCAACGCCGGGGGCGAGCGGGAGTACGTCTACGTCGTGATCCCCGAGCGCCTGTTGGCGACCTTCCGCGGCATGCAGCCGTTCGCGCCCCTCACCATGCGTGGCGTCGTTCGCACGGGCCGGAGCGCGCTGGTCGGCAATCCCATTCTGGAGCTGCGCGAGCTGGTGCGGGAGCGCGGCTAGGCCGGTTTCCCCCGTCCGTCAGACCTCCTCCCCACGCACCAGGTCCTCCAGGGTCTCGCGGCGTCTGATCAGCCGCACTTCGCAGCCGTCCACTAGCACCTCGGCGGGACGGGGATGCGAGTTGTACTGCGAGGCCATCGACATCCCGTAGGCGCCGGTGTCGAACACCGCGAGACAGTCGCCCGCATGCACGGGCGGAAGCGGCCGGCCCAGCGCGAAGTAGTCGCTGGACTCGCAGATGGGCCCCGCCACGTCGACGGGCTTCAGCGCGGAGATCTCGCCTGCGCCGCTCGACTCGGGCAGGTGAGCGGGCCAGATGCGATGCCACGCGCCGTAGAGCGACGGGCGCAGCAGATCGTTCATCCCCGCGTCGGTGATCCACACCGTGCGATCGGCGTGCTCCTTCACGTAGAGCACCCGCGTCACGAGCGCCCCGGCATCCCCCGCGATGGCGCGCCCGATCTCCAGCACGAGCTTCAGACCCGCCTCCGCGAGGGGCGGGAGGATCGCGGCCGCGTACGCCGCGGGGCTCGGCACCTCCGTGCCGTCGTAGCTCAGCGCGAACCCCCCGCCCGCGTTCACCCATTCCGGAGCGAAGCCCGCCTCCCGCGCCTCGGCGACCAGGGCGAGCAGACGCTCCACCGCCTCAGCATACGGGGTCGTGGTGCCCACCTGGGAGCCGATGTGCGCGTGGATCCCCGCCAGGTGGACTCCCCGCGCTCCGCGCAGCATGTCGAGTGCGGTTCGGAAGGAGTCGCGCTCGAGCCCGAACTTGTTCTCGCGCTTTCCCGTGGTGATGTAGCGGTGCGTGCCCGGGTCCACGTCCGGATTTACGCGCAGCGCCACGGGGAGCGCGTCGTGCCCTGACGGGACGCCGCCCGCGAGATCCAGGATCTGCCCCAGCTCCCCCAGGCTCTCCACGTTCAGCATGAACAGCCCGGCGTCGATCGCCGCCTCGAGCGCCGAGCGTGTCTTCCCGACCCCCGCGAACACGGTTCGGGAGGCGGCTCCGCCGGCGCGCAGGACGCGCCACAGCTCGCCTTCCGAGACCACGTCGAAGCCGGCCCCGGCGGCGGCCAGCTCGCGCAGGATGGAGAGGTTCGGGTTGGCCTTGACCGAATAGCAGATCCTGGCCGGCGCGGGGAAGGCCTTCGCGAGCCGCCGGTAGTTCGACAGCAGCCGCGCGCGGCTGTAGCAGTAAAGCGGAGTGCCGTAGCGCGCCGCGAGGTCGGCGAGGGGAACCTCCTCGCAGCGCCAGCCGCCCGCGCCGAAGTTGAACGCGGGAGCCGCTTCGGGAGTGGGATGAGGAGACGTGCGCAAGGCGGCGCCAATCTCACCCAGCCGTGCCGCGCCTGCAACGGCAGGAGCGCCGCGAGCGCCACGGCAGAGGCGCCCGACCTTCAACGGCAAGGGCATCGGCTTGCCATGCCGTCCGGCTGACGTGTAGCTTTTTCGGGTGATCCCCCCGAATCGAGCTCATTCCCCCGGACACTCGGCCCCCACGGCCGGCGCCCTCTGGCTGCTACTCCTCTTCTTGTGTGCCGCGGAGGTGTCCGCCCAGGGCCGGGCCGCGCCTTCCGAGCTGTCGATCGTCCAGGCCGCAGCGTTCGACCACTGGTGGCCGAAGTACCGCCGCCTCCTCGAGACGCTCATCGCCAGCCAGAGCGGCGACTCGGGTAGACTCCAGGTGCCACCGCCGCGGCCCGAGACCCTGCAGCGCGAGATCCACGTGGGTCCGGGGATGAGCAACCGCTACGTGCCGGGGTACACCTTCTACGGCGTGCATACGCAGGGATCCGTCTTCGAGGGGCTCTTCCTCATGGATCCCGATCACCGCGTGAAGGTGCTGGTCAATCACGACGATCCCGAGGATCGCAAGCCGATCATCGAGGACGCCTACGTGGACCACATGAACGGCATCCTGCGCGAAGCCGACGTCGAGGTCGACGATCCCCAGGAGGCCGTCTCGCTCACGCGGTTTTTCCTCTCCACGTTCTTCAACTTCACGGTCCACCCCGAAGAGGCTTCCATCGACTCCACGCTGCAGGACCAGCTCCAGCGCGTGCGGGTCCTCAGCAGCTCGCGTGAGATCCCCCAGGGCAGGCGCGCGCTCGTCTTCGGAGAGAGGCAGGCGTCGCTCGTGTTCTCGCCCGTGCCGCACCCGATGCGCGAAGCCATCCGGCCTCCCGAGGTGGCCCGATCCGGGGACGACACCTTCATCATCCGCCTGTTCACCTGGCACCCGCTGCGCGGGGAGGTGAGGGGATGGGAGATTCGCATCGAGGACGACCAGTTCGCCTACTTCAACGATCGGACGATCGGCCGCTGGAAGGCGTACCGCTTCGAGGGCATGCAGTGACGCCCCGGCACGAACGATGAAAGGAGACCGCGTGAACCGTTCGGCCCTCCTCCCGGCGCTCGTCCCGCTGCTCGCCGCCGCGCTCGCCTGCGACGACGGCACCGGGCCCGACACCCGGCGCTTTCCCGTGCGGGGGAGCGTGCAGGACGCGGTGACGAACACGCGGCTCCGGATCTACGACGACAACCTCACCGAGCAGGACGTGGTCGGGGTCCAGGTGCGCCCCGACGGCTCCTTCGGGCCGCTGGCGCTGCCGGAGGGCACCTTCTTCGCCGCGGCCACGGCGTCGGGCTTCACGAGCGGGCAGTTCACGCGGATCGACGTCGAGGCGACGGAGGACGACACGCTGGAGATCGACCTCGACGTGGATCCCATCACCGTGCCGCTGACCGTCGGGCTGCGCTGGGACTACGACGAGATCACCTTCTCCCCCGCCGACACGAGCACCGTCACGGTGGAGATCGTCGCCCAGCAGCCGGGCACGGGCGTGCCGGCCGTGTTCACAGTCGAGGAACGGCGCACCGACCCGCTCACCGGGGCGGGCCAGACCACCACCTACTTCCTGGCCCAGGACGGCTCCTCGACCCCCGGCATCCGCAAGAGCGCCGACACCACGATCGATGCCGAGGACGAGCTGCTGCTGCGCCTTCCGGCAGCGCTGGGGACCAGCTGGACGACGGTGGAGTTCGAGAGCGGCGCCAGCACGATCAAGCGCATCCAGGCGCTGGACTGCAACGACGAAAGGTGCAGCGAGACCGACGACTTCGTGATCGCGCAGGAACCCGCCGGAACGTTCATGTCGGTGTCGGTGCTCTACACGGCGGACGGTCTCTCGTTCATCACCGTGTTCAGCGACATCGGCATCGTCGACAGCTCGATCCAGGATGCAAGCGGCAACCTGATCCTGCAGCGGAAGCTGCGGAGCTCATCGCTGCTCCCGGGAGCGTGACGCTCCGCCGCTCCCGATTTCATTCGGCGGTGGCGGCGCTTCCGGCGGTGGGGATCGCGGCCCTGGCGACGCTCGTCGCCGCGTGTGCCTCTCCCTCCCGCGGTGCGCGTCCGGATCGCGCTTCTCACGACATTCCGGCCCACAGCACTCCTTCCCAAAGCACCGCCTCCCCCAGCGCCACCTCCCGGAGCACGACCTCGTCCGCCACCTCGGCGGTGCCGCCGGGCCCCGCGCGTTCCCCTTCGGCGGGGTACCGCGTCTACGTTGGCACGGAGTCCGCCGATGCCGTGGCGGTCGTGCGGGGCGGGAGCTGGGAGATCCTGAAGACGATCCCCGTCGGGATCAGCGTCGAGGACGTGGAGGGCGTGCATGGTCTGCGGCTCTCACCCGACGGACGGCACTGGTACATCACGCTCGCGCACGGCTTCCCTTTCGGGACGCTGTGGAAGTTCACCACCGCGGGCGACTCGCTCGTAGGGCGCGCGGAAGTCGGCAACTTCCCGGCTACGATCGGCATCACGCCGGACGGGGCCTGGGCTTTCGTCGTGAACTACAACCTGCACGGCGACCCCGCAGTGGATACGATCTCGGCCGTCTACACGCCGACGATGACGGAGGTCAAGCGCATCCCGGCGTGCACGAAGCCGCACGGGCTCGACGTGTCCTCCGACGGTCGCTTCGTTCTCGCCACGTGCACGCGCGACGACGTGATCGTCAGGATCGACGCGGGCAACCTCAAGGAGTCGCAACGGGGCAGCGTGCGTCTGCCCGAGGACACGGCGGCGGGAAAGGACTGCTACGCGACCGGCGTCCAGGTCGTGCCCGACGGCACGCGCGCCTACGTGAGCTGCGGCCACGCCGACGAGGTGCGCGTGGTCGACGTCGCGTCGCTGCGGGTCACGGACCGCATCGCCGGCTGCAAGGGCGCCTACCTCCTCGAGCTGGATCCCGCCGGCGAGCGGCTGTGGGTGCCATGCCGGGGCGGCCGGGAGGTGATCGTCGTGGACACCTCCACGAATGACGTGGTGGGGAGGATTGCGACCACGCGCGAGTTCCCGCACACCGTCGCCTTCAGCCCGGACGGCGCGCACGCCCTGGTGTCGCAGGAGAGTCGCGGGGTCGTCCCCGGCGCTCTCGACGTGGTGGATCGCCGCACGCTCCGGAAGGTCGGCTCGGTCGACGTCGGCCTGCAGGCGACCGGCGTCGGCGTCGTCGCGGATTGAGCTCGCGCATGACGAAGGGCTTGCGGGAATCTCTGACCTCGAACGACGGCTGCCTGCGCCGCCCGCGAACCATCCCCCTGTGCCGACGGCTGGCGGCTGTCGCGACGGCGCTAGCGCTGTCGGCGGCGGCCTGCGTGCATCGCAACGACTCGGGGGCTGAGGACGGCGGAGCGAAGGCGACCGAGTCGAAGCCGGCGCCGCCGTCGACGGGGACTCTCCGCGCAGGTCCGCGTGAGGTGCCCGAGCAAGGACTGCAGGTGATCGACCGGAGCGACCTGCGCGCGCGCCTCGCCGCGCTGGCAGCCGACTCGATGGAGGGGCGCCGGGCGGGGACCCGCGGAGGCGACAAGGCGGCGGCCTACCTGGCGAGCGAGCTCGAGAAGCTGGGTGTGGAGCCCGCGGGAGACGCCTCGTCGTACCTGCAGCGCTTTCATCTGCCGCCCACGGTGCCGCGGGCGGAGCGCGACTCGACCCAGAACGTCGTGGGAATCGTGCGCGGGTCCGATCCGCGACTGGCGGACGAATACGTCGCGATCGGCGCGCACTACGACCACGTGGGGATCGGCGCCCCCGTCGACGGCGACTCCATCTACAACGGGGCGGACGACGACGCGTCGGGAACGGTCTCGGTTCTCGAGGTCGCCGAGGCGCTGACACAGGGGCCGCGGCCGCGGCGGTCGGTGCTGCTGGTGTTCCACGGCGGGGAGGAGGCCGGGCTCCTGGGGTCGCAGCACTTCACCGACCGTCCCCCGGTGCCGATCGAGAAGGTCGTCGCCCAGCTCAACGTGGACATGGTGGGCCGCAACTCCCCGGACTCGCTGTCGATCATCGGGGCGGGGCGCATCAGCTCGGAGCTCGACCGGATCATCCGCCGGGAGGCGGCGGCGGGAGGCCTGTCCCTGGACTACACCCTGGACGCCCCCGATCATCCGGAGCAGCTCTACTACAGGAGCGATCACTACAACTACGCCCGGCTCGGAATCCCGGTGGCGTTCTTATTCGCCGGCCTGCATCCCGACTATCACCTGCCTTCCGACGAGATCGAAAGGATCGACATGGCGAAGGTCGAGCGCGCGGCCGAGCTCCTCTACCGCGTCCTCTGGGCCGTGGCCGAGCGTCCCGAGCGCCTGGAACGCGATCGCGCCGCTCCCCCTCCCACGTCGCAGGCTCCGACTACCGCACGAAGCGTCCCTCGACGATCCCGCCCTCGAGAAGCTCCGCGCTCCCCCGTCTCTGACGAGAGAAGGAGGCCCGAGTGAACCTGTTCGCGCGCAAATCCATCGACCTGCTGCAGCAGGACGCGTTCACGGAGGGCCAGCACAGCCTCCGCCGCGCGCTGGGCCCCGTCAACCTCGTCGCGCTCGGGATCGGCGCGATCATCGGCACCGGGATCTTCGTGCTCACCGGCAACGCAGCCGCGCAGTACGCCGGACCGGCGGTCGTGCTCGCCTTCGTCCTCGCGGGGCTGGGCTGCGCGTTCGCGGGACTCTGCTACTCGGAGTTCGCGTCCATGATCCCCATCGCCGGCTCCGCCTACACCTACGGCTACGCCACGCTCGGCGAGCTCATGGCCTGGATCATCGGCTGGGACCTGATGCTGGAGTACCTCTTCAGCGCCGCCACGGTTGCCGTCGGCTGGTCCGGGTTCGTGGTCTCGTTCCTGCGGGATGTCGGGATCGTGATCCCGCCGGAGTGGTCGAACGGCGCGGGCGTCAGCCTCGTGCAGCTCCCCGAGAGCGGGAGCTGGGTGCCCATCACCCGGCAGCTGACGGACAGCCTGGCCGACCAGGGGGTTGCGCTGGCGTCGCTGCCCCATGCCACGGGCATCTTCAACATCGTGGCTATGGTGGCGATCACGGTGCTCACCGCGATCCTCGTCGTGGGCATCAAGGAGTCCGCCCGCTTCAACAACGCGATCGTGCTCGTGAAGCTCACGGTGATCCTGATGTTCATCCTGGCCGGCGCATGGTACGTGTTCCGCAACCCCGCTACGGCCTCGGACAACTGGTCGCCGTTCATCCCGCCCAACGAAGGGGCGTTCGGCGCCTACGGCATCAGCGGAGTGCTTCGGGCGGCGGGTGTGATCTTCTTCGCGTACATCGGGTTCGATGCCGTCTCCACGGCGGCGCAGGAGGCCAAGGACCCACAGCGCGACATGCCAATCGGCATGCTCGGCTCGCTCGCTCTCTGCACGGTCCTGTACATCCTCGTGGCCGGGCTGCTGACGGGGATGGTGCCCTACAGCCGCCTCAACGTGCCGGACCCGATTGCGGTTGGAATCGACGTGACGGGGGTTCGCGTCCTGCGCGATCTCGTGAAGATCGGCGCGATCGCCGGGCTCTCGTCGGTCATGCTCGTCCAGCTCCTCGGGCAGTCGCGCATCTTCTTCTCCATGTCGCGCGACGGACTGCTCCCACCGGCCTTCAGCCGCGTCCACCCGCGGTTCCGCACGCCCTACATGACGACCATCCTGACGGGCGTGGTCTGCGCATTCATCGCCGGAGCGTTCCCGCTCGCGCTGCTGGGACAGCTGGTCTCGATCGGAACCCTGCTGGCCTTCGTGATCGTCTGCGCCGGCGTGTGGTACCTGCGCGTCAAGGAGCCCGAGCGCGCGCGGCCGTTCCGGACGCCGATGGTGCCGCTGGTCCCGATCCTCGGGATCCTGACCTGCTTCGGGATGATGGCCGCGCTGCCGCTCGACACCTGGCTCCGGCTCCTGGTCTGGCTCCTGATCGGCCTGGTCATCTACTTCGCGTACGGCCGCCATCACAGCGTGATCCAGCTCGCAGGTCGACAGGTGCGGGAGACGGAGCCTCCGCGGCCGACGTACACAGAGCCCAAGGAGTAGCCGCCGCACGGGCATAGTGCCGCGGAGGCGGTCGGGCGCTAGCCTCGCGATCCGAGGGCGCCGCTCAGCCACTCGCCGACGAAGTAGCCGAGGGCCGCGACTCCCAGTCCCACGAGGAACATGTCCAGACCGGATCGGAAGACGCCGCGCCCCGTGAACACCGAGCGCAGGGCGCCGACGGCGAAGTGCGCCAGCATCGAGAGCGCGAACGACAGCAGCAGCGCGCTGCGGCCCGTGATCACGAGGAACGGGAACACGGGGATGAAGGCGCCCACCGCCGTCGCCAGACCCGTGATCCACGCCTCGCGCAGCGGTGACATCGCGGGCGCGCCGATCTTCAGCTCCTCGCGCACCTGCTCCTCGAGCATTCGCTCCGGATCCGACATCACGCGGCTGGCGAGCGCCTCGGCCGCTGCGCGGTCCATGCCCTTCGCCTCGTAGATCAGGGCGAGCTCGTCGCGCTCGATATCCGGCATGAGCGCGATCTCGTCGCGCTCCATGTCGATCTCGTTCGCGTACACCTCCTGCTGGCTCTTCGCGGCAAGGTAGCCGGACGATCCCATCGAGAGCGCATCCGCCACGAGGCCTGCCACGCCGGCCACGATGACCGCCTGGTGCTGCTCGGCGGCCGTGGCCCCGATGATTCCCGCCACCAGGCCGAAGTTCGCCGTCAGCCCGTCGTTGAAGCCGTAGACCACGTTTCGCAGCAGTCCGCCCGAGCCGGTGCGATGCCACGGCTCCCCACCGCGACCGGAGATCCCCGCC